>JAFWCP010000421.1 GCA_017536845.1 Solobacterium sp.
CGATGAAGCTGTCAAACGGATGGCGGCTGCCGTCCGGCTGACGCTCACGCAGCGGTGCTGTCTGCGGGGTTGCAATATAGCCCGGGCCGATGCCGTTGCACTGAATGTTCTGGCCGCCGAATTCGGAGCAGATATTCTTTGTCAGCATCTTCAGGCCGCCCTTGGCTGCCGCATAGCCGGCAACGGTTTCGCGGCCCAGTTCACTCATCATCGAGCAGATGTTGATGATCTTGCCATGGCCCTTTTTGATCATGCCGGGCAGAACTGCCTTGGCACAGATGAAGGGGCCGTTCAGGTCGATGTCCACGACCTGGCGGAAATCGTCAGCGCTCATTTCCAGCATCGGGATGCACTTGATGATGCCGGCGTTGTTGACCAGAATGTCAACGGTTCCAAGATCCTTTTCGATGGCGGCAACGAGGTCATTGACCTGCTGTTCGTCCGTGACATCGGCGATATAGCCTTTTGCTTCAATGCCCTTGGCCTCATAATCAGCCATTGCCTGGTTCAGGTTCTTTTCCGAGCGGCAGTTGAAGGCAATCTTTGCCCCGGCGGAAGCCAGCGCTTCGGCAATGGCAAAGCCGATGCCGTAGGCGCCGCCTGTCACCAGTGCGACTTTTCCGTCAAGACGGAAGGCGTTCATATCCATCAGTATTTCCTCCTAGAGAAGCTCGTTGGGCTTCAGTGTATCCATGTCGTCAAACGCCAGGTTTTCACCGGCCATGGCCCAGATAAAGGTGTAGTTGGATGTGCCGCAGCCGGAGTGGATCGACCAGGAAGGCGAGATCACGGCATCGAAGTTCTTCATGACAAGATGACGTGTTTCCTTCGGCTGGCCCATGAAATGCATGACGCATTCATCACCCGGAATTTCGAAATAGGTATAGACTTCCATGCGGCGCTCATGGGTATGGGCGGGCATGGTGTTCCATGTGCTGCCTTCGGCAATCTGCGTCAGGCCCATGGAGAGCTGGCATGTCTTCAGAACATCCGGATGGATGAACTGGTTGATGACACGCTTGTTGGCGGTCTTGACATCGCCGGTCGGGCGATGATTGGCGTTCTCAAAGGTCAGCAGCCTGGTTGTATACGAAGTATGCGCAGGTGAAGACGCCAGATAGAACTTTGCCGGATTTTCCGGATCCGCACTTTCAAAGCAGACTTCCTTTGTCCCTTTGGTGATGTACAGACAGTCTTCATAACCGAGCTCATACGCGGTTCCATCAGCGGTGATTGTACCCTTGCCGCCGAGGTTGAAGACACCTGCTTCTCTGCGTTCAAGGAAGTAATCCGTTCCGAAGTTGGCCCAGATATCAATGCCCTTGTCAATCGAGACTTTCTCATGAACAGGCATGATGCCCATGATGACCATACGGTCAACGTGGGAATAGGTTGCCTTTACGGTATCGGGAACGTAGAGATCGGTAATCAGGAACTCTTTGCGCAGTTCTTCCGTCGTATAGCGTTTGACGTCATTCGGACTTGCCGAATAGCGGATATCCATCATGATAACACCTCCTTATTACAGAACACGTTCTGTAATAACCTTTTCCGTCTCACCGTCGAAGAGATAGACGTTCTTGTCAGGGATGGAGAAGGTAATCTTGCTGTCAACTTCCGGAGAATCATGCGGGTCAACCTTCAGGATGGCCTTGTCTTCACCGGTTGTGATATAGACGTTGGTGTTGTCACCCAGCATTTCTGTCAGTTCAACCGAGCAGTTGACATGCAGGGAATCAGGCTGTTTGCCAAGCTCGATTGCTTCCGGACGGAAGCCGAGGATGATCTTCTTGCCTTCATACTTCTTGGCCTTATCCTTAAGGATATGGGCGATTTCCAGTGTGTTTTCGCCGAATTCCACGCAGCCGTTCTTTACGGTCGAGCGGATGAAGTTCATCGGCGGCTCGCCGATGAAGCCTGCTACGAACACGTTGACCGGGTTGTAGTACAGTTCATACGGTGTACCGATCTGCTGGACGTAGCCGACGCTCATGACGACGATTCTGTCAGCCAGGGTCATGGCTTCGGTCTGGTCATGGGTGACGTAGATGGTTGTCGCACCTGTCTCACGATGGATCTGGGCGATTTCCGAACGCATGGTAACACGCTGCTTGGCATCCAGGTTGGACAGCGGTTCGTCCATTAAGAAGATGCCGACCTTGCGGATGATGGCGCGGCCGATGGCGACTCTCTGTCTCTGGCCGCCGGAAAGTGCTCTGGGCAGACGGTCCAGATAACC
>JAFWCP010000036.1 GCA_017536845.1 Solobacterium sp.
AGAATGGCAGAATGCGCTGCCGGAATACTATACCGTGACATTTGATGCGGACGGGGGATCAGGAACCATGCCTTCGCTTCAGGTGCACAGGGGTGATGAGCTTGTTCTGCCGGAGTGTGCCTTTACCCCGCCGACAGATAAGCTGTTTGCCTACTGGAAACCTTCCAATTCCACCATTGGTGTACACCCTGGTGAAAAGATCAAGGTGAATTCAGATGTGAATGTCAGGGCAGTATGGAAAACCTATCCATATTACCGGGTGAATTTCATTGACGCCAAAGGGGACGTGCCTCCCACCCAGCATATCATGGAGGGCAAATGTGCCGAAGAACCAACGGTATCAGCAGCCGGCTATGTGTTTGAGGGCTGGTATACGGAAATGGAACACATCCACCTGTTTGACTTCAGTACAAAGATCTATCACGATACAACGCTGTATGGGAAATGGGAACTGCAGGTAAAGAAAGTCGCTCTGACAAATCTGCAGGAACCAAGGTACGGAGATCCCATCCGCAGCCGCATTGATAATCTGGAACGGACGCAATGTGAAGTTACCGGCTTCCAGTGGTATGAATTTGACCTGGATGGGAAAACACCTTGTACTGTTCCCGGCCTGTTTGAGAAGGATAAGAAATACATGGCTGTGATCATGCTGACGGCAAGGGAAGGGTATGCCTTTGCGGATGAGCCCATCAGCCAGTTCAGCTCCTTTGCCATTGACGGTTCCCTCAGCAAGGTTGCCTTTGCCTATCAGGTTGACTTCAAGACCTTCCGCATTGAAACCGTCGTCATGCCGGCATTGGATGCGTATCCAAGAACAATGACATTCTTGAGAGATCCTCCGCAGATGGAAGGGCCTTATGTCCAGTATGAAACGCCATATAAGGAAGCATTCACCTTGCCGGAATGCACATTCACACCGCCGGAAGGCATGGCCTTTGCCGGATGGGATGCCGGCCTTCCAGGGGATGTCATCTATCCTGAATATGACATGCTCATACAGGCTGTCTGGATCCCGGCGGATGCGGAAACAATTAGGGTGGATTTTGTGACATGGCTGGATACGGCAATTCCTTCCCAGATCATTGAAGTGGGAACCTGCCCGGCAAAACCGGCAAAGCCATTCCGTGTTGAACATGCATTTACCGGCTGGTACATCGATTCTGCATGTACTATGGAATATGACTTTGAAACACCGTTGTATTCTGATACGACATTGTTTGCCGGATGGGAACCGAGGTCAATCGGAGATAACGGCTGGCAGAGGATAGACGGTATGTCGTTCTGGTATGAAGACGGCATCAGGCAGGGGACGTATGATGATCCCAATGGTGTTCTGGGCGACGGCATTGTCAGGGGCAGGGAAATCTATGACCCTGGTTCTGATGCCTGGTACTGGCTGGATGCAGAATCAGATGGAGCAATGGCCAGGAACAAGGAAGTCTGGATGCCCTATATCATCCAGGGTGATGGTGATCCTTACGGCAAGTGGGTCAGGTATGATGAGGAAGGCCACATGATCAAAGGCTGGTACACCAATGAATATGGGACGTATTACTATGATCCCGGTACCGGTGCCATGGCCAGAGGACTGGTATTCATTGACGGGATGTACTGCGCCTTTGACGAAGTCACAGGGATTGGCCTGGATGGTGTATTCCTTGGCGATTACTGGTATGAGAAAGGCGTAAGGCAGGGAACTTTGAATGATGCCAATGGTGTCATGGGCGATGGCACAATCAGAGGCAGGGAAATCTTTGACCCTGCATCGAATGCCTGGTACTGGCTGGATGCTGTGTATGATGGTGCTGTGGCTAAGGACAAGGAAGTCTGGATGCCGTATCTCTATCAGGGGGAAATGCCTGGCAGCACGGAAGGCAAATGGGTCAGGTATGACCATGAAGGACACATGGTCAAAGGCTGGTATCTTGGCAGTTATTTCTATGATCGGGATATCGGTGCCATGGCCAAGGGCAGAAAGGTCATTGACGGCATTGAATATGAATTTGATGAAGTAACAGGCCAGCTGAAATAACAGTGGCCGGAGAAATCAGGAAACTGAGTTGAGCATTATGAAGGGAGCCGGTGACAATCGGTTCCTTTTTTATTTCCGGGACAGACAGGTATTTGGAAATGCATTGCTTTTCCAAAGGGAAACACAACAAGAAATATACGCACGTGCGTAAATGTCTTCAAATCATTGAATTTTTAAAATCTGCTGTGCAGCAAGAAAAAACAACCGTCCTGAATATGAACGGCTGTTTTTTCGGAAGAATAGACAGGATTTTTCTGGAATCAGGAATATGACTGATGGCTGATTTCATACATAGCATTTCTAAGATGCCAGAGAAAATCAACTTTGGTATCTGGATGCTTCCTTGATCTTTGCAGTTAAAGCATGAGAGTAAGAAAGCGTCAATTCCTTATAGGGTACGGTTCACGCGCAGGCTGCGGCAAAGCAACTTCATTGAAGCTTACGGAGTATGCGTCAATCCCTTATATGGTACGGTTCACAGCAAAAGAATTATCGATAGCATTTACTTTTATGATTCTGTGAAAAGCGTCAATCCCTTATATGGTACGGTTCACTTTCGATA
>JAFWCP010000422.1 GCA_017536845.1 Solobacterium sp.
AGAATGCCCTGGACAAGGCAAAGGGCATGAACGAAGGCAATGAATATTACCTCGAAATGCAGGCCGAAGAACTGCTGTTTGACGATAACGGCGAAGTCATCGGCGTCAAGGCTTCGTACTATGACGGCACGACCTATGAAATCTACGGCAAGACCGTCATCCTGGCTACCGGCGGCTTTATCGGCAACGCGGATATGATGAAGGAATATCTCGGCCATACCGCCAACGTCATCGGCTGCACTATAAACAAAGGCACCGGCATCCAGATGGGCCAGAGTGCCGGCGGCGCCCTGTACGGCATGGGCACCCTGCCGATGATCCACATCTCCCAGGTTCCCAACATTATCCGCACGGACGAACTGACCGCAGACCAGAAGGCCATCCTCTCTGCCCTGGCTGTGACCATGGATATGCCGATGGTGACGATCGAAGGCAGGCCATGAGGCAATGTCAACCAGTCCGGTACTTCTGAAGATACAGGCCTGACGGTGGAAATCGCCTATGCACCAGGCTATAAGTATTATGTCCTCTACACGCAGGACGACATTGACAGAATCCGATCAGAAGGCCTCTCTGAAGCGCAGGCGGCTGCCGTTGTCAACTTCATTGGCAACGGCGGCACCCTGCCGGAAGCAGGCACTGCTGTTGAAGATATTGATAAGATCCTCGAAGTGGGTGAAAAGTATGAGGACATCATCAAAGCCGATTCCATCAAGGATCTGGCAGCGGCCATCGGCTGTGACGAAGCCACGCTGTCGGAAACGCTTGGCGGCAACGACACGACGTATTATGCGGCGGTCTGCGCCGGCTGGTCCTACGGCACGGTAGGCGGCCTGGACGTTGACGTCAACATGAACGTCCTCAGGGAAGACGGCACCCCGATTGCCAACCTCTACGCGGTCGGCCAGGATTCCGAAGGCGTTGCCAACGCGGACGGAAAGGCCTACAGCCCCTGGGGCGGCCAGGCCCAGTCGTGGACCTTTGTCTCCGGCCAGATTGCCGGCACGAAGGCGGCTGAAACAGCCGGTGCTGCGGCAGAAGAGTAATCTCAGGCAAAGCCGAAGTGTGTTTTCCCACTTCGGCTTTTTCTCTGCCGACTTTTGGTATAATAATGGCATGTAAGAGGTACTGTTATGACAAGTATGCGTTCATTGCTGGAAAAGGATGAGGAGCGTTTCCTCCAGAATGCCGGCGGTGCTGCCAATGCGCAGGACATGATCCGGGTGGCGGGGGATGAACTCTCCCGGATCCTTTACGCGTATAACGAAGAAGAAAAGGAAGACGACCTGAAGGAACTGGCCTATGACGAGGTGCAGACCCTGAAAGCTTCCCTGGGCTTCCTGGATACGGCCGATGAGGCCAAGGTCTGGAAGAAAAATGCCGTCAAGGCTGAAGCGAAGATGCCGCTGCTGGGCTGGCTGTGTGCCGGCGGGGCGGTTGTCGTCATGGTGCTGGCACTGTTTTCCGCCAGCGGCTTAAGCGCCCAGTCGCTGGTATTGCTTATCCTTTCGCTGGCGCTGGCCTTTTTTGCCGGGACGCGGCGGGTCAAAGGAGGCGAAGAGGGGGAGACGATGACGGAAATCGTCATCAGCCCGAAGAAGGCATACCGGGTGCTGCAGGCAGCCATGACGGTCATCGACCATAACCTGGAAGAGCACGACCAGAAGCTGACAAGAGAAAGAAAAGCGGTGCTGGAAGAAGCCGGCGGCCCCTTGAGCAAGGAGGAGATCAGCCTGTTCACCGACCTGCTGGAAGAACTCTATGCTTCCCGGACCGATGAAAGCAAGGCCATCCTTTCCCGGGTACGTTTCTACCTGCATCAGAGAGCGGTGGAACTGGAAGACTATACCGGTGACAACCGCCGGTACTTTGATATCCTGCCGGGCAGTGAAAAGGCAACCGTCCGTCCGGCCCTGGTCTTTGATAAGACGCTGGTGAAGAAGGGTGTTGCCTCAGGAGGCAGATGATGGATAAGTTTTACGGCTTTGACCTGGGCGATGCGGAAAGCGCAGTCGCCGTCTATGATAAAAACAACCCCGGCATTCCCGAGGTGCTGACCATCTGTGATGCCCGCAGCATCATCACCGCCTATGCGTTATTGCGTAACGGCGATGTGCTGATCGGGGAAAGCGCCTGCTATGACCCGGATGCCGTCGAGCGCAAGATCAGTTTCAAATCCCGTTTCCTCGTGGATCCCGCAGCATCACGTGACATCAAAGGCTTTGCGGCCGGCGTGCTGGGCGAGCTGTACCTGGCCGGAAACCTGATCAAAGGCGAAGATACATGCTTCTATATCGGCTGTCCGGCCGGATGGAACAAAGGGGCAAGGGAAGACTATCGTTCGATTTTTGAAAAAAATGGCTATCCGCCCAGCCGGGTCATTTCCGAATCCCGGGCGGCGCTTGTTTCGGCCTGCCAGTCCAAGCACCTGCAGGTCGGCTATGACATCCTCAACCGGCCCGTGCTGGTGGTGGACATCGGCTCTTCCACAACCGACTTTGCCTACATCATGGGCGGCCGGGAAGTAGAACTGCAGACCGGCGGCGAAGTGTTCCTGGGCGGCGGCATCATGGATGAAATCCTGCTTGAGGAATCCATTAAGAATTCCCCGGATGCCAAGAAAATCCGGAAGGTCTTCGCCGAAACCGATGCCTGGAAGAGCTACTGCGAATTCGCGGCCAGAAAGCTCAAGGAACAGTACTTCTCCGATCCGGAATACTGGAAGAAGAACGACTGCATGCGCAATATCGTCCTTAAGCCGGGCATCCTCGGCACAAAGATCACATTGCGGGTGAATGAAAAGACCGCCGACGCCATGCTGAACCAGAAGGTGGAACGGCTTGGAAACAAGTCCTTCAAGGAAGTGTTCATCGAATCCCTGCGCCAGGCAAAGGGGGCCATCTCCGAAAAGGAACCGGAGCTGCTCTTCTTAACCGGCGGCGTTTCCAAACTGGCCCAGATTTCCGAATGGTGCCGGGAAATCTTCCCGGATGCCATTGTGATCACCGGCGCAGAGCCGGAGTTCTCGGTGGCCAGAGGCCTGGCATACTGCGGCAAGATCGATGACGAACTGCGTGAATTCAAGGAAGAGGTGGAACGTCTGGTCACCTCCAGCACGGTGGAAAAGCTGGTTGCCGGCCATACGGACGAACTGTACCAGGCGGCCCTTGACCGTCTGATTGAACCGATCCTCAGGAATGTCGCCCTGCCTGCCATCCAGAGATGGCGCAATGGCGAAATCGCCAGGCTTGGCGACATGGACAACGTGCTGAAGGAAGACATTGACGCCTATCTGCATACGGACGAGGCCCGCTCATTGATTGCTAAGGCGGTCTCTTCCTGGCTGAAGAACATCTCCTTTGAACTGGAAGAGCACACGATGCCGATCTGCGTAAAGCACAACGTTCCCTACAGCGCCCTCAACCTGACGACCTATCTTTCCTTATCGGACATCGACTTCGGCGTCAGCACGAAGAACCTGTTTGCCGTGGAAGAGATCACCTGGCTGATTGATACGATCGTTTCCATCATCGTCGGCCTGTTATGCGGCGGCGGCGGGGTGGCAATGATTGCCAACGGCGCTCCCGGCATCATTGCCGGCGCCATTGTTTCCTTAGCCGTGCTTGCCCTTGGCAAGGAACAGATGCAGAAGGGCATCCTCAAGCTCAACCTGCCGAAACCGATCCGTAAGGCCTTCCCGATGCGTTTGTTTGAAAGCAGGTTTGAAAGGATCGGCGACCAGATCAAGGAATCTGTCTTCGCCAATCTGGAAAAGGACAAGGATGAGGAGATCACCGGCCGCCTGGTCAGGGAAATCTCCGACCAGATTGAAAACTGCCTGATCAAGATGGCAGAGGTTGTGGAAATCCCCATCGGGTAAAAGGGTGTGCCAGAACCAATAGAGATAAGGCAGCCTGATCTTTGATATGCGGCTGCGGCTGAACACATATGAAAAAAGGGGCTGTTAAAAAACTTCCGATGAAATTTTAGAGGGTAAACAGCCCCTTTTTTCATTGTTTGGAGGTGAAAAAGGCTCGGGGAATTGAACCCGGAGCCATTTTTGGTAGAATTTCTTTGTTTAGGAGATATCTATCGTGAATTATTTTAGCATACAGCAAGACTTTTTCTGTACTCCTACGCCAGTATGGTGGAGGAGAAAACTAAATTGACAGATTTCTGCAGTTTTTGATGATTTCGGAGTATCGGAAATACTCAATGAAGTCAGACCAAAGCATAATTTTGACTTGTAAAACCACACAAAATAGAGGCTAAAGAAAACAATAATAAGTAATAAAGGACTGTTCAACTTCCGAATTATATCGGAGGTTTTTTTACAGCCCCTTTTGTTTTGATATTTCATCTGTCCTTTTCCTGAGTGTCTTTGCAAGAAGTGCACTCGTCCGATTTTGATTATGAAAGAACAGCCTCCATGTTCCCATCATCGGGGAGCTTTTTTTGCTCCCCCACATTTAAATTCTACGAAACTTTGGCAATGTGAAGGATAAAGGCGAAACCTTCGCGGTCCCGCCTTCATTTTTCTTTTTTCTTTCGATTCTGAACCATGCCGGCAATCATCAGCAGGGCGGCCGCCGTATACATCAGGATGGCAGCAGCCATCGGCAGGGGCATAACAAACCTGTTTATCAACATGGCCGAAACAGCCAGGCCGAACCCGGCCAGAATCATGTTGTCATTCATGAATCACTCCTTTTTTTCTGCCTGAGGCTTTATTCGCTCCACTGCAGCCAGAAGACAGCACCGGTGACAGGATGTTCAAGGCATTCCGCCAGTTCTTGCGGCCTGTATGTCCGGGCAATGCGGACAAACCGTCCGGAACACGCTTTGGTGCAGATTACCAGCATGCCGTCTTCGCGCAGAAGAATATCGC
>JAFWCP010000423.1 GCA_017536845.1 Solobacterium sp.
CAGGCATCTCTGATGTCAGAATCCCCCAGGATATCATTCCTGACTGTCTGAATATGCAAAAGGAGGTTTCTCATGAACAGAAACAGATTCTCTCATTTCATCATCCTGCTGCTTTTCCTGTCGCTTTCATTTGCTTTCCTGATCCCGGCGAATGCCGATCATGACCCGGTCCCATATATCGATGAAACCGGCAATGCTGAGACCTGCGCGGACTATCAGCTGCTCGATACAGATCACTTTGCGGATACGGCCGATCTCGTACTGGAAGGCGGCTGGTATGTCATTTCAGGAAACGTCACTTACAATAACCGGATTGAGATCAATGCCCCCTATGACCCTGAAATAGCGGAAGAATACAGTCTGGAACCGGTCCGGCTGATCCTTACAGACGGCTGTACACTGAACCTGAAACAGGGTATCCACCTGGATTCAGACAATGGACTGGAAATCTACAGTCAAAGCGGCGGTACCGGTGTACTGAATGCATCGTATGATGATACCACTGACGATGACATACCCCATGCCGTGATCGGCGGCAACGCCCCAAGAGGAAGAGGCGGCTACCTGACCATCAACGGCGGTGTGATCAATGTAACCGGCTCAACAGCCGGTGCCGGCATCGGCGGAAGTGTCCGTGGCAGCCTGGACGCCCTTACCATCAACGGCGGAAAGGTTACCGTTGAGAATACAGCCGGCGGCGCTGCGATCGGCGTGGGTCTGAGCTATCAGGGAAGCAATTACGGCATCGTCACCATCAACGGCGGTGAGGTGTATGCGGATTCCCACTATCATGGCCAGCGCACCAGCGATGCCATCGGCGGCCACTATGAATGCGGCGGTCTTAAGGAGCTGAATATCAACGGCGGTAAGGTAACAGCCTTTGGCAGGTATGCGACCGTCGGCATGGATCCCTGTGCGATGATGACCTACGGGACCATCCATCTTGGCGACAGCATGAAAGTTTCCGCCGGATACGATCCCGACCATGTCACCCCGGTTGCCGACGCTGCTGACCGTATTGATGCTATCCGCAGCAATGCCTGCTGCATCGTGGAAGAAGAAGGCTTTGGGACTTCCTCTGAACCGGCCGATACAGCTTCCGCCTTCGGCAGCAAGTCACTGCCCTGGATTACCGCCATCGCCTTTGCCGCATTGGCAGCCGTTATCATCATCACCAGAAACCACACGCCAAAAGGCGCCTGATATAACCTTCCCGTGAATGAAATCAACATGCAGTATCTGTTATGGGAAAACCTTGCCGTTCTGGCCTGTGCCGCAGTGGGCTTCCTCTATGGCGCCAGGCGCTATCTGAAACCGCACAGGCCTTTGTATGCGTCCATGGTCGTTCTGGGCATCGGCTGCCTTTTGCTGGGCAGGCTGTTTCAATGCCTGCGGCTGCTGGTCGGAAGTTCTCTGACTGATGGATTTCAGATCGGCATTCTGGGGACTGTCGGCGCTTTCTCCTTCTTCTTTTCGGCCAATTACAGTCAGATGGACTCACTGGTGGATGACGGCAGTCCGGCCTTTGCTCGATACCGTATCTTTGCCCTGGCCGGCCCTGGGCTGATTCTCCTGCTTTTCCTTTTTACCATGGATGCTTCAGGGCTTGCCTGGAAGCTGCCGACAATCGGTATGATTGCCGCTTCCTGCTATTACCACGTGAAGCACCTTCTGATCCCGGATGTGGAAATGGGCATTATACGCTGCCTGCGCAGTTTTCACATCCTGGCCCTTGTCCTCGGTGTGCTGAGCGTTCTGGAACTGGCAGCCCTGGCCGGAAGGAATGAAACGCTTTGTCTATGGACATGTATCCTGATGAGTCTTGACTGCCTTGCCATCATCCCGGTGATGGATCGGGGGATCCGCTCATGGAAAATGTAAATCTGATCCTGTTCATCTGCATCGCCGGACCGATTCTGCCGGTGTTGCTGATGCTGAAGGAGGAAAAATCAAGACTGTTTCTGAGCCTGCTGCTCATCGGCACCATCATCTGCCTGTTTGCTTCGTCCGTCAACTTCCTCATCCTTTCCCTCTATGAAGGCGACCTCCTGTATGTCACAACAAACATCACCCCCATCACGGAGGAGATTCTCAAAGGCCTCCCGGTCCTGTATTTCGCCTGGTTTGTGACCGATGACCGGGATACCCTGCTGAGTGTTTCAGTTGCTGTCGGCCTGGGCTTTGCCTTGTTTGAAAACCTCATCATCCTGATGGAAAATGTCTCTTCTGTCACGATTTTGTGGGCTTTGACGCGGGGGATCGGTGCTTCTTTGATGCACAGCACCTGTACCTTCCTGGTTGCCATGGGCATCAGCATGATC
>JAFWCP010000424.1 GCA_017536845.1 Solobacterium sp.
CACAGCACCGCGGCAGCTGCTGCCACGCTCAGAACCGCCGTCAGCCATCCTGAGACAAGGAAATTCACCCTGAGAAAGACAAGGAAAATCCCGCTGCCGCACAGCAGCCCCAGGCCGGCACCGACAAGAAAATCACCCGTTTTCATAACCGGCCTCCTATCAAGCGCAAAAGAGAACTGGGATCAGTTCTCTAATGCTGCTGTTTCGCCGGAAACGATTTTCTGAATCTGTTCCGCCGTCAGTGTTTCGAATTCCATCAGTGCCTGGGCGATATTCTCGAGCTGAACACGGTGTTCTTCGATGATCTCTCTGGCCTTGTCGTGACAGCCGTTGACGATCTTTCTGACTTCCTGGTCAATCTCATAGGCAACTTCGCCCGAGACGTTGTTGGGAGAGTTGTAATCCCTGCCCAGGAAGACGTTTTCATTGCCGGAGTTGTACTTGATCGGGCCAAGATCCGACATACCGTATAATGTAACCATATCCTTGGCGATATTGGTTGCCCGCTTGATATCATCCACAGCCCCGGTGGTGACGTCATCGAAGAACATTTCCTCGGCAACACGGCCGCCCATATACGAGGTGATCGTTGCCATCAGGTCGTTCTTCGTATTCATCATCTTTTCTTCCTTCGGGGTCATCAGGTTATATCCGCCGGCCTGGCCGCGGGGAATGATGGTCACCTTCTGGACTACCTGCGCGTTCTCCAGGAACAGGCCGACAATGGCATGGCCGGATTCATGGTAGGCAACCAGTTTCTTGGTCTTGGCATCGTAGGTACGGCTGACCTTGGCGGGGCCCATCATGACACGGTCGATGGCCTCGTCGATCTGCTGCATATGCACCTTGTCCAGGTTTTCGCGCACTGCCAGGATGGCTGCTTCGTTGAGCACGTTTTCCAGGTCGGCACCGGAGAAGCCCGGCGTCCGCTTGGCCAGGGCGCTCAGATCGATATCATCCGCAAAATGCTTGTTGCGGGCATGGACATTCAGGATTGCCTCACGGCCCTTGCGGTCAGGCAGCGAAACGGTGATCTGACGGTCGAAACGGCCTGCTCTTAAGAGCGCCGGGTCAAGGACGTCAGGCCGGTTGGTTGCCGCAATGACGACAACGCCGGTGTTGTCTTCCATACCGTCCATCTCGACCAGCAGCTGGTTCAGGGTCTGTTCACGTTCGTCATGGCCGCCGCCGAAACCGGCGCCGCGCTGACGGCCCACGGCATCAATTTCATCGATGAAGATGATGCAGGGAGCAGTCTGCTGGGCCTTTTTGAACATGTCACGGACACGGCTGGCACCGACGCCGACAAACATTTCGACAAAATCCGAACCGGAAATGGAGTAGAACGGCACATTCGCCTCACCGGCAACCGCCTTGGCAAGCAGGGTCTTGCCGGTACCCGGATGGCCCGCCAGCAGGACACCCTTGGGAATACGGGCGCCCATTTCCTGGAACTTGCGCGGTGATTTCAGATAGTCAATGATTTCCGCCATCTCCTGCTTTTCCTCGTCGCAGCCGGCGACATCCGTAAACCTGACGCGGATATTGCCTTCCAGTCTGGCCCGCGAGCGGGAGAAGTCAAACGCTTTGGTATTGGCGCTGCCGGCACCGCTGACGCGGCTGACCATCCAGACGGCAATGCCGGCCATGATGGCGATCGGGATCAGCGCAACGAGCATGTCGACAAAGGCGTTGGACGCATCCGCATCCACGATGGTCAGCTTGCTGCCGTCAAGGCTTTCGACAACCGAAGCGATTTCCTCGGCTGTTGAAGGCACCACGCCCGTAAAGCTGACGCGCCTGTCTTCCGCGTTTGTATAAATGCCCCGCACCGTCGTGATGTTGGTTCCGACGGAGACAGAGCTTTCCTTCACTTCCTGCTCGCCCAGCAGCGTCTTGAGTTCCGGATAGGACAGTGTTTCATTGGAAGACTGTCCGGTCATCGTACCCAGGGCAATCAGGGCGATAATCAGGATCATGTAAGGGATCAAATTTGCAAATCTGTTTCTTTGCATGCTTTACCTCTCATAACATTCTGGTTTTAAAACGCCGATGTAAGGCAGGCAGCGGTACTGCTGGTTGAAGTCCATTCCGAAACCGACGACAAATTCATTCGGTACGGTAAAGCCGACATAGTCTGCCTCGACGCTCTTGACGCGCCTTTCCGGCTTATTCAGAAGGGTGACGATCTTCACATCCTCGGCACCTCTGATCCTGAACATGTCAATGACGGTCGCGATCGTCCTTCCAGTGTCGACGATATCTTCCACCAGCAGGATCTTCTTCCCTTTGATCGGCGTATCAAGGTCCTTGAGTATCTTGATCTGACCGCCGGATTCGGTTCCTTCATAAGATGTCACATCCATGAAGTCATACTGGATATCCAGGTCAATATAACGGATCAGTTCGCCAAGGAAAGGCACCGACCCTCTTAACAGCGCAATCAGCAGAGGCGGGTTGCCGCGGTAGTCTTCCGTGATCTGCCGGCCCAGTTCCGCTGCCCGTGCTTTGATTTCTTCTTCTGTATAGAGTACTGTTTTAATATTCTTTTCTTCCCACGCCATCGTGTATACCTTCCTTTCAAAGCAGGTCATATTGTACCACATTCATCTGCGGCATAATAGAGAAATGACTTTTTTCACAACCCAGTCCGGGCACCAGAATGATGACGCCGGCGCTGTTTTCCACCACCGGCCATTGCGGACGAAGGTATCTGGGGATATGGCGGTCAATGAAGAAGCGGCTGACCTTCTTGCGGCCGAAGCGCATCTCTACCGCATCCCCGTCGCGGACGCTGCGCACCGTGATCGGAAAATCCTCCGGGGACAGGGTGACGGCATTGACGCCCGGCTCCCCTTTCGTAACGGCAAAGGCCGGAAACCTTCCCGCTGCCAGCGCCTCCTCAGCCGAGGCAAAGCTGTAGCTGTACGGCGCAATGGCCGTATGCAGGAAGAACCTGCCTTCCTTCTGCACCAGCCGACGGTCATGAAACGGGATGACAAAATCATCCTTCTTCATCAAGATATCATCGATCTGCTTCATCTGCGCCAGGCTCATGTGGGCATCCCTTTCCAGGCTTCGCAGCAGGGCCAGGCGGTCATCGGGAATCATGCGGCGATAGACTTCAAGCCGGCAGGAACCGTCTTTGACATATGTCTTCACCCGGCACGTCCTTTCCCGCATGACGGCATTATCCCTGATGATTTCCCGCAGCACCAATGTTCTTTCCAGACTTGAAAGCTGCTGCACGGTCATGCGGATCCGGTTGCGGGTGTAGGAAGGATCAAAGTTGGAAGCATCGATATGATACGGCACATGATGCGCAAGGCAGTACTGTTCCAGCTGCTGCTTTGTATATTCCAGCAAGGGCCGCCGCACGCGCACGCCATGATACATGGTTTCCGCCGCCAGGCCATAGCAGGAAGGCACAAGGTTCTTTTCCTTCTGCATGAAATACGTTTCGATATGGTCATCCTGATGGTGGGCAATCAGGATCCCGGCATAGCCATGTTCCCTGCAGAGCCTGACAAAGAAGTCATAGCGGTATGTCCTTGCCGCGGCTTCAAAGTTGCCCTCAAAATGAAACGGCTGATCCAGGACATGGAGCACGACATTGCGGGAAGCACAGAAAAGGCGGACGGTTTCCGTTTCCTCATCCGCCTCTTTTCGAACGTGGTAGTTGACATGCGCCGCTGCGCAGGGAATGTTCCGTTCCAGGCACATCTGCAGCAGGGCCATTGAATCAGGGCCGCCCGATACAGCGGCCAGCCATGTTTCTTTCATGGCATCATTTTAGCACAGTTCATTCGTCAATGTTATTGAACAGCACATACATCATCCTGGACTGCACGGTCTGGAAGATCTCCGATGTCGCGTCAATGTGGCTGACCTTGCGGATCACCCTTGCCGTATTGACATAGCGGATATCGTTGAGAAACAGCACCGAAGGCCTGTTCATGCCTTTGGGCTGGCCCAGCCGCATCAGGAACCTGGCCCCGTCCGGATTATCCTCAGGGTCAAAGGCGTTGGCAAAGGTCGCCTCGTTGCTGGTCATCGGGATGACCAGGGCCTTGCGGGCGCAGATGCTCATGACCAGCCCCATATGCTGGTAGCCGACCTCATTGAGGTAAGCCTGGCCGAAGTCGAAGAAGCAGATGTCGCCCGGCTCCACGCGGATGCCGCGGTCAAGCTGGGAGCGCATGACCCAGTTGGTCTCGGAGATGATGTTGTTGTTCACATGGTCAGGAGAAAGGGTCTCATAGACTTCCTTCCTCAGCATCATGTAGTTGTTCCAGCTGTCTTTGGGATCAAAGCCGCTCATGCCTTCACCCCCCGCCGGTTTTTCCGGTTCCTTCTGTTTCTGTGCCGTTTGCTGCGGGCGTACTCATCGTCCGGGATATCCGGATCCGGAATCACGATGTGCAGGAACACCAGCTCCGGCAGCACCTCCTCTTCCTTCATCTCCTCAGCATTCACATCTGCTTCTTCGCACCGGCCAGCTTCCGCTTTCCCGGTCAGTCCGTTCCCGTTTTCCGCATCAGCGTCAGAAAGGAACTTCGAAAAATCCATTTCGTTCTTGTTCATGGCAGTAACCTCCTGCACACACTTTCGGATATTTCAAGAGGTAATTGAACGATTGTGGAAAAATCTTAAGAAAAAAACAGCGGAAAACCGCTGAATGATCAAATATTCCGGACAAAAACCAGCAGAAACGACCCGCAGAGCCAGGAAATCCCCATCGCCAGCAGGACGTAGAGAATCTGCGCCTGGCGTACCCTGTCCTTTTTCAGAAAGCGGCTGTAGTCCAGCGCGTCCAGCGCGTACAGGCTCAGCAGGAAGCATCCGATGTAGACAAAGCTGCGGATCAGAAACTGTATGCTGCTCATTTTACTTGGTGCCGAAAATTCTGTCGCCGGCATCGCCCAGGCCCGGAACGATGTAGCCGATCTCGTTGAGACGGTCGTCCAGCGCAGCCAGGTAGACATCAACATCCGGGTGCATTGTCGTCACGGCCTTGACGCCTTCGGGAGCACCGACTAGGC
>JAFWCP010000425.1 GCA_017536845.1 Solobacterium sp.
ATCAATTCTCATCATCATCGTAGTACTCTTCGTACTCGTCTTCATCATAATCATAATCGTCGAATTCACGTTCTTCTTCACGCAGACGTGCTTCTTCGATTTCTGCCTGTTCTTCTTCGGAATACAGCGGCCGGTTGTCGAAGGAAGGACGGTTCTTCTTGATCTGTTCTTCAAGATCCTTGTTGCGGACCTTGTACTCGTCCTCATCGGTCTTCTTCTTTTTCCGCTTGGCGCCGCCGGGAGCCGGTTTGGGTGATCTGGTGTCGGCAAGCTTTTCAAAGCGTGAAACATAGGTATTGTTGGCAGCCATTTCCTCAAGGTCGGCATGTCTTCTGCGCGGCTCAGACCGGACATCATCACCGGCTTCTTCGTCCTCTTCTTCCGGCATTTCCGGTTCTTCCGGTGCGGGTTTGACGGGAGCTTCCGGCTGTTCTTCGACGACGGGTGCCTCGGTTTCTTCCGGCTTTTCAGGTTCGGCAGCAGGCTGTTCTTCCTTCTGCTCTTCCTCTTCATTTGCTGCGTAGGCCATATCGGTCAGGATCTTGTCGGAAACATGCTCAAGCATCTCTTCCGGCAGAACTTCATCCGATTCCTCAGGCAGGCCATGCTTCTCCGCAAACTGCTCTCTGGCAAGAGCGGCAGCTTCCTGGTTGCGCCTGAGCTCTTCGGTATATCTCTGAATTTCCTTTTCGGCAGCTTCGCGGCGGATTCTTTCTCTTTCTTCTTCCATTTTAGCGGAAAGAGCTTCGAAATCCAGACCCATGTTGTCGATTTCTTCTCTTGTCTTGATATCGATCTTCTTGTTGGTCAGCCGGACTGCCAGACGGGCATTCTTGCCGCGTTTGCCGATGGCAAGGGAAAGCTGGTCTTCATCGACGACTACCAGCAGCGACTTGTCATCTTCACCAGGCAGGACCGCGGAAATGCGGGCCGGTGCCAGCGCGTTCTTGACGAGTTCGGTAATGTCATCGTTCCACTTGAAGATGTCGATCTTTTCATTGCCGATTTCCTTGGTGATCTGCTGGACACGGTTGCCCTTGGGGCCGACGCAGGCACCGATCGGGTCAACTTCCGGGTTCTTGCTGTAAACAGCCATCTTTGTTCTTTCACCGGCATCACGGGCAATTGCCTTGATCTCGACGATGCCGTCATAGATTTCCGGAACTTCCTTTTCGAACAGCCGCTTGATGAGCATGCTGTCGGCACGGGAAACAAGCACCTGGGAACCTTTGGTATCCTTGTTGACTTCAGTGATGACGACCCGGATGTCCTGGCCTTCGGTGAGCTTTTCACCGGGGATGCACTGGGACTGGGGCATCATGGCGACAGTCCGGCCGAGGTTGACAAGCGTGAATTTTTCCTTGACGGATTCGACCGTGCCCTGGATCATTTCATATTTCTTGTCAATGTACTCGTCATAGACAGCGAGCTTTTCCGCTTCCCTGATCTTCTGGCGCATGACGTTCTTCGCCAGCATGGCAGCTGCCCTGCTCATCGGCTTGATTTCGATCTGATGGCGGACCTTGTCACCGATGACGGCGTCCTTGTTGATTCGGTGCGCGTCTTCGAGGGAGATTTCGAATTCGTCATCTTCCACTTTTTCCACAACGGTGTAGGTCTGGTACAGTTCGATCGTCTTTTTCTTTTCGTTGATTTCGGCTTCCACTTCGATTTCATTGATTTCGATATCTTTCTTGTAAGCCTTTGCGATCGCTTCCTTGAGCGCTTCCTTAATGACGTCAACGGAAATGCTGCGCTCTGATTCGACTAAGCCGAAGGCGGCGATCATGTCCTTATAATTGATCTGCATTTTCTGAATCCTCTCTAAAATCTGACAGCCAGCCGGGCATAGGCGATTTCATCCCGCGGCAGAGCCGCGTTCCTTGTGACAGCCTTGTCATGGTAGGCAATCGTGAGTGTGTTTTCATCGACGGCGGTGATTTCACCGGTGATTTCCGTCATGTTCTTATACGCGGTTTTCAGGCGCAGGAAAACGTACACACCGGTCATCTGGTCGAGTTCCTGCAAATCCTTGATTTCCCGCTCTGCGCCGGGGCTGCAGACTTCCAGCGTATACTCACTCTCAATCGGATCTTCACGATCGAGAACTTCACTGAGCTTTTCACTGACAGCAGCACAGGTGTCCAGGTCCATGGAACCGTCCGGTTTCATGATGGATACCTGCAGATTCTTTTCCTTTCCTCCCGTCCAGATCAGTTCATACAGCCTGACGCCGCAGTCTTCAAAAACCGGCCGGAAGAGTTCTTTGAGTTTCTCTAAGTTTTCCATGCTCCTCCAAAACAATATTTAAGGAGTGCTCGCGCACTCCTTGGTTCGTCATAAAGGATAGTATATTTTCGCCTGTTATGCAAGGAAAAGTTTCGTCTTTGAAAAACAAATTGCAGAGATTTCAGATTCGGCGGAATACGGTGGAATAAAAAGGCATCTGCGCATAAGAAAACGGATGACGCGTTACCATGGATTGCGTCATCCGTTGTTTCATTCCGTTTTAAGACGCTAAGCCTTGCTTATTTGGCCTTCTTTGTCTTCTTGGCGGGTTTCTTTTCTTCAGCAGCGGCTGCGGCAGCTTTGTTCAGCTTGATCTGAGCCTGGGCTGCGGCAAGTCTTGCGATCGGTACACGGTAAGGTGAGCAGGAAACATAGTCCAGACCGATCTTGTTGAAGAATTCGATGGAAGCAGGGTCGCCGCCGTGTTCGCCGCAGACACCGAGGTGGATGTCAGGACGTGTAGCACGGCCCCTGTCGGCAGCCATCTTGACCAGCTGGCCTACGCCTGCTGTGTCGAAGTGAGCAAACGGGTCATTCTCATAGATGTTTCTCTTGTAGTAGTCGCCCAGGAACTTGCCGGCGTCATCTCTTGAGAAGCCGAATGTCATCTGTGTGAGGTCGTTTGTACCGAAGCTGTAGAATTCAGCAGTCTTCGCGAGTTCAGCGGACAGCAGAGCTGCACGCGGGATTTCGATCATTGTACCGACCTTGTATTCAAGGCTTGCACCGCTTTCGGCAATGACCTGGTCAGCTGTTGCCTTGACGATGTTGGCGACGAATTCGAGTTCTTTCGGTTCGCCGACCAGCGGGATCATGATTTCCGGAACAAGGTGATATCTCGGATGTGCCTTGTTGACGGCGATCGCAGCTCTGATGATGGCTCTTGTCTGCATTTCGCCGATTTCAGGATATGTAACATCCAGACGGCATCCTCTGTGGCCCATCATCGGGTTGAATTCATGCAGAGCAGCTGCTGCTTCCGCAACGTCTTCAACGGTGATGCCCAGATCATTCGCAACGTCCTTTGCTTCTTCCTCGGTCTTCGGGAGGAATTCATGCAGAGGCGGGTCAAGCAGACGGACGGTAACGCTGTTGCCCTTCATCGCGGTGAAGATACCTTCGAAGTCTTCCTGCTGGTAAGGTTCAAGCTCAGCCAGTGCTTTCGCACGCTGCTCGGCGTTCTGCGCTACGCAGAGCATTCTGATGGCCTTGATTCTTTCAGCAGAGTTGAAGAACATATGTTCGGTTCTGACAAGGCCGACGCCTTCAGCACCGAATTCAAGCGCCTTGGCAGCGTCTGCCGGTGTATCGGCATTGGTTCTGATCTTCAGTCTTCTTGCTTCATCAGCCCATGTCATGAACTTCTTGAAGTTGCCGGAGATGGTAGCCGGAACAGTCTTGATTTCGCCTTCGTAAACAGTACCTGTTGTACCGTCGACGGAGATGA
>JAFWCP010000426.1 GCA_017536845.1 Solobacterium sp.
GATGAAGCCTACATCGGCGTGCTGGTGGATGACCTGACAACCAAGGGAACACTGGAGCCTTACCGTCTGCTCACATCCCGGGCTGAATTCCGGCTGTTATTACGGCATGACAATGCCGAAGAGAGGCTGATTGAAACCGGCCGTCAGGTGGGTCTTATCAATGATGAAAGATATGCCGCCTACGAAAAGAAAAGAGAAAAACTGGAAAAGGTCAAGCAGCTGTTAGGTGAAACAAGCTACCTGATGGATGATCCGGAAGTGCATGCCTATCTTTCTTCCCTTGGCTATGAAGAAAGCGGTCATGTCGGCGTCAACGGCCTGGCATTATTAAAGCGGCCCAAAACGGAAAGCAAGGTCCTGCTGAACCTGATCGGGGAAGAAACCGATGATGAAATTGCCGAGAAATGTGATATCGACATCAAGTACGAAGGCTACATTGAAAAGGCAAGGCGGGAAGCGAATAAATTAAAGGATATGGAAAACATCCTGCTCGGCGTGGATTTTGATTATGACCAGGTGGACAACCTGTCACTGGAAGGACGTCAGAAACTGATGCTGTACAAGCCGGCAACCATCGGCCAGGCATCAAGAATCTCCGGCGTCAACCCGGCGGACATCGCCGTATTATCCATTGCCATCCGGCAGGGGAAAGGGAGAAAAAATTATGCGTTATGAAGAAGTTGTAAGCAATGTGAATGTTTATGGTCTGGAAGAGTCTGTCAGAGGATCCAAATTCCCGATGGCAGTGGATCTCTCCAAGATTGACGGAGAAGTGACGGAAAGGACTGTCCAGCTCGCCACGGCCAAAGCCGGCAGCGGCCATGACAATTTCCTGAACGGCGTCATCGTGCAGTTTGACCTGACGTTTACGAACAAGGCATGGGTGGAAGCGGAACGTTACCACTTCCTGGATTTTGTCAGTTCCCAGTCGACCATGCACCGGATTACGAAGTTCGACCTGGACAAGGCATATATCGAATACACGGATCCGCGCATCGTTGAAATCATGAAGGAAAAGACAAAGGCCTACAACCAGCTGCAGGCGGATATTGCCGCCCTGAAGGAAGAAGGCAAGGATGTCACAACCCTCAACGACCTGGCCCGCACGAAGTATCTGGAAATCCTGTATTCCAATCCGGCCGGTTTCCGCCTGACCGCCCGCATGACAACCAATTACCGTCAGCTCAAGACAATTTACGCTCAGCGCAAAACCCACCGGCTGCCGGAATGGCGGGCGTTCTGTGACTGGTGCGAGACACTGCCTTACAGTGAATTCATCACCTCACAAAACTGATGTGGATAAAAAAGTTATCCACAGTTTTCGATCTTTTCCCGGGAAAAGATCTCTGCTAAAATAGTAATCAAAGGAAGAAGAGTATGGATTTTGCGCAGCTCAGACAGCAGGCGGAAGCCGCAGGCATGAAAATTGATGAAGAAGCACTGCAGCAGTTTCAGCAGTATGCCCAGCTTCTGGTGGAGTGGAACGGGAAGTTCAACCTGACCGCGATCACCGATCCGGGTGAAATTGTGGAGAAACATTTTCTCGACTGCATCCTGCCGCTGGCTTATGATGGCATCCGCGGCAAGGCGGCTGATGTCGGCAGCGGGGCAGGTTTTCCGGGCCTGGTATGGAAAATCATGCGGAAGGACCTGGATATCACCCTGATTGAGCCGACCGGCAAACGCTGTACCTTTCTCAATGAAGTGATCCGGACACTGGATCTGAAGCAGATCCGGGTCTGCTGTCAGCGCAGCGAGGATCATGTGAAGGAAAACCGGGAAGCATATGACGTTGTCACTGCCCGGGCAGTCGCGAATCTGCGGCTGTTAAGCGAGCTGTGTGTCCCGCTGGTGAAACCCGGCGGCATCTTTGTGGCCATGAAAGGTCCGCAGGGAAAAGAAGAAGATCTTGCGGCCATGCACGCCCTGGGCCTGCTTGGCGCAAAGAAGGAACGGGAAGAAGAATTGGTTCTGCCCTGCGGCGACAGACGGGTTAACCTTGTCTACCGCAAGGTAAAGAACACGCCGGCTTCCTATCCTCGAAATTATGGACAGATGAAGAAAAAACCGCTGTAGTAAGGAGGAGGCATGCGAATATTCGAAATATTTGATGCGAAAGACACTAGCCGGATTGTCATGATCAATGTGGATCAGATTAAGCCTTCACGGTATCAGCCTCGTCTTCGGTTTGATGAAGAGGCAATGGCGGAGCTTTCTCAGTCCATTCAGGAGAACGGACTGATCCAGCCGCTGACAGTGAGGTGGGTCGGTGATTACTATGAGATCATTGCCGGTGAACGCCGTTTCCGGGCCTGCAAGATGGCCGGATACAAAGAAGTCCCCTGTTATATCATGACCCCGAGTGAAGACCAGGCAGCGCAGATGTCGCTGGTGGAAAATGTCCAGCGTGAAAATCTGAGCGCGATCGAGGAGGCAAGGAGTTACCTGCAGATCATGCGTCAGGCATCCCTGACACAGGAACA
>JAFWCP010000427.1 GCA_017536845.1 Solobacterium sp.
CAGAAAGGTGTTTTTCGTGCATGATCCTTACGAGCTTCAGGCCTTCCGGAATCCATCTCGGCTGCTGTCTTGTTATCTTTGCACCTTCGGCATCGTCAATGTGGATCCATTTGAAATGGATATCAGGCAGCAGAAAACCGGCCCTTCCGGAATGATCACGTGGAAAATTCAGGAGTGAAGAGGTAAATGTCCAGGCCGTAGACATTGCCAGTTCGTTCTGATACACTGAAAACAGACGATTTCACTGCTCCTGCTGAAAGGAGAGTGCGGTCATGGCGAATCAAAAGCTGCATCTTATCCAGGGTACAGGAACAGCCAGGTGCAGCGGCTGAACATACAATGTTGAAAAAAGGAGGAACACAATCATGGCCAGATTCTGCATATACTGTGGAACCCGGGTTTCGGAAGATGCCAGATTCTGCATCAAATGCGGCAGGCAGCTGCCTGCTCCGGCCGCTTCAGCACCGCAGAGAAATGACATTCCACCGGCTCCGCCGCAGCGTGAAAACACCACGGCACCGAAAACACCTGTGTACAAAGTCCCGGTACCCCCGGCCAGACAGGAACCTGTCATTGAAGTCCCGGCCGAAGTGAAACAGCCTCGGAAGAGAGAACAGGCAAAAGCCGAGCATCCATCCCCGGCAATGTTTATCCCTCAGATTGCGGGAAGAAGCGCTTCCGCCGGTGAACTCGATTTAGGCGATTTCAGCTTTGCAGGGTTTACTGCAGAGCCTGCCGCAAAAGTGTATTCACCCATCAGCGGCATCTTTACCTGCATCACATCTTATCTTGGCGGTATCATCAGCATCTTCAGAAAGCCCCTGGCTCTGATCGGGGTCGCGGTGCTGGCGGTCATGTGGATTGTGCTTGGCGGCATGCGGGATTCTGATTCAACGATCATCCAGACATTGTCATGGCTCATCTTTGCGGAAGGCGGATTTGACCGTTCACTTCCGGGCATGGTCGGCGGCGTGCTTGGCAAAGGCACGGTCGCGGCAGCGTTATTCTCCCTGTTATCGGGTGGGATTGTCAGCCTGATGAAAGGCATCATAGCCCTGTTTGCCGGGCATGGCGAGCGCCGCAGCATGGTCAGCCTCGTCATCGGCATTGTGATTGGCCTGGCAGCTTACGTGGTGTTTACCGGGCCTTGGGCTTCCGTCAGTACGACGATGGCGGGCATCGCCGGCGCCGTATTGTCTTTGGAAGCATTGGGCAGCGGCCGGGGCAAGCTTTATCTGCTGGCGCAGTCACTGACAAGCCGGAAAACAGACGGGGTACGAAGTGAGGCAAGAGGCAGGTGCGACGGTCTTCTGACCGGCCTGGCCATTGGTTTTGCGGCCGGAGCGGCGCTTTCCGCCGCTGTATCCGCATTCATGTAAAGGAGGACACGGCAATGAAAAGAAATCATAAAATCCGGCGTTTCCTGGCCGGCGCGTTCTGTGTCCTGATGGGTCTTTTCTGTGTGCTGGTTCCTGCGATGGCATTTGAACATGATGCGAAACCTGGCTCCGGCGTTCCGACGGAACTGATTGCGGAGTACACATTTGATACCGCAAAAGCGGCGGCCGGAGAGACGGTATGGGTGCTGGAGAGCATACAGGTTTATAAAGAATACTTCGTCAACGTAGACTTCGATGACCATAGTATTCTTGATGAGTATACAGCCTGGGATATCCTGAACTGCAGCTTTAACGAGTACGGCGGTTCTTATGCCTATACGCACGAATGGCGGGAAGGCACGTATCACGTGACCATCAAGGCGCCGGGTCCGCGCATTGCGAGTCCGCAGGATTTTGTCTTTGTTACGATAAACCCTGAGATTACTGCCTTGGGCGAAGACTACATGTACTATGAGGGGGCGATCTGTGTAACCAGTGAGATCATCAGCACTGAAGTTTTCAGTTTTGAGGATTATTATAACAGCTTTTTAATGGGGATAGAAGCGACTGTGGATGGCATGCCTGCACGTGTCCATAACTATGCGGAATTTCTGCCGGAACCACGGGTCGGATCATCCTTCACCATTTCTGCTTTCAGTTCGTATTTCGCGGTGGATTTCAATTATGTTGTGCCTGATCCCGGTGAAGGAATCGTCCAGACGGAAACAAGTACGGCTCTGGATACGCCCGGTGAAGATGCGGGGACGGAAATCATCAGCCAGATCATTGAAACACCACGTCCGCACACACCCGGTTCCAATCATGAAAGCAGTTCCGGCAGCTTCGGCGAATCGGCTGCTCTGGGGATCGGCGGCGCGATTGCGGCGGCCGGTGCGCTGGGCGCAGCCCTTGGCAGCAGCGGAAGCTCCGGAAAGAAAGGCAGCGAAGAAGAAAAAAAGACACGCTATAAGATGTATGTCTACAAAGCCTTCGGCGATGCCATCCAGGAAGACGCGGAACCGGTGAAGGTATATGCGCGTATTGCCCGGATCATCGACGGCAATGAGTATGACAGTCCTGAACTCACCGCAAAGATCCAGGCTTCCGGAGAAAAACTGACCGTCCGCTCAGCCGGCGTTGAAGGTGGCTATATGGCAGCGGAAGTCAGTGCTTCTTCCGGCAGCGAGGCAAAGGAAGGCAAGGTGATCTTTACGATGGCCGGCCCGGGCGGTGTGTTTTACAGGGAACTGATCTTCCGCATTGTTTCAGAACCGAAAATCGTCTTCCCGACGGATATGGGTGACGGAAGATGGAATCTCAGTGAAGACAATTCCCTTGTCAAGATGGTCGCCGGCATGGGCGGGCATGAGAAGCTTTGCTTTGTTATCGTGGATGCCATGGACGAGCCGGAAGAAATCTGGTTCTCTTCCGGTGACGGCCTGAACATCCGGTATGAACGCGACCCGAAGCTTGCTTTCACCTATTACGCCTTGATTGACAATGAAACCGACTGCATGGAAAAGGGCGGCGGCATCTTTGCGGATAAGGAAAGCGTGGATATCACGGTGGAAGCCATTTTCAAGGACCATAAGAAAGCACAGAACTATTTCACGGTGGAACTGTATCCGGACGGGATTTCCGTTCCCCCGGAAAAGGACCATGTCAAGGACAATCATCTTGTGGTCAGCACGGTGGAAGATTCACATGCCAGAAAAGCCGGCTATGCGAGTATTCCGCCGGTAATCTTCGATATGTTTATCTGCTATGTGGATGAAACAAAAGGAACGGCTGTCATCCTGAAAAACCCTTCCGGCATTGAACGTGAGGAACTGGATGATAACGGCCGCTATGGCCTGATGTTCACGGAGAACTTTGAATACCATATCAAAAAACAGGACGGCTACTGGTTCTTCCCGGAGCTGACGCTGCCGATGATGAAGGATCCGTACTACGCTTCCATTTCGTTCTCCTATGATACGGACAGAGAACGGTTTGAAAGCGACCTGCCGATTGCCTTCCTGGGCGATGCCCCGAAAAAACCCAGCAGCTTGTCCTGGAATGAAGCATATGAGAAGCTGAAACGGTCAGTCCAGTACTACGGCATCGGCAGTGATCCGGAAATCCTTGCCGTTGTCAGAAATGCCGAACAGCACACGGCGATTGAACTGGAATATACCCGGCGCTGGGTGATCCTTGCCGGCGTGAAATTCTAC
>JAFWCP010000428.1 GCA_017536845.1 Solobacterium sp.
AGGCAGATAGGCATTGGTTTTTCCCCAGGCATTCTGATAGACCAGCCGGCCGTTGCGGACCACTGCCATCTGGGCACTGGTAAAGCCATTGGCAATGTCGCTTTCCACCAGGTCGGAAATCAGCTGCAGCGACTGTGCATCAATGCCCTCCTCTTCCGGCGTTCCTTCCAGTACCACCGGATAGTCAACGTACAGCTGTACCGCATCCGCAAGCCCGATCGGGCGGATGTTGGAAATCTGCACGGTATTCAGCCCGTTTATGGCTGCTGCTGAAATATCCACTTCCCCAACCCCGCCGGAAGGAATCTTCTTTGTATCCACGGCGATGCCGTTGACATACATGCGGAAGTCTTCCGTTTCCGCTGCCTTCTGCACATACAGCTTTCCCTGGCCATGGCAGCCGAAGAAGCTGCATGAGCTGTTCAATGCCAGGGTATCATCCGTATATCCTTTCCAGTCCGGGAAAGAGGCAGCCAGCTGCCAGTCACATACCGGCAGTGTGCTTTCTTTTGCCGTAAGGGTTATGGTTTCTTCGGGATTTTCTTTTTCCATCTGACAGCCGGTGCACGCCATGACAAGCATGCCGCACATCAGCATCTTACTGATTGTTTTCCATTTCATCATTGTGTACCTTTCTGTATCTCCCCCTCATTGTACACCATCCTTTCAACAGAAAGGCATCCGCAGAAAAAAAAGGAAACAGCTCCTGTTCCCTTTTCATCCTGTTCTTCAGTCCTTCTTCATAAGCGGCACGCCGGCATTCCAGGCCGTACCGATCTTTTCGCCGATGGCATAGTAGCCGTTATTGATCTGGTCAAAGGCAAAGGCATTGACCTTGCTGACATCGACCTTGCCGTTTTCATCCAGCACCTTCTCATCCACCAGGACGTTGACGATTTCACCAAGCACCCTTAAGCCATACGGCTGCTTCTGGAAGTCATATACCTTGCACTCCAGGGTAATCGGGTATTCCTCGATGACCGGTGCATCGACATGGGCGCTCTGGGAGGCATGCAGGCGGGTGCGTTCAAACTTGTTTTTCACCTTGTTGGAACTGGCAATGCCGAAGTAATCCGATTCCACCAGAGTATCGGTGCCGGGAATGGCCAGGGTAAAGGCATTGCGTTTACGAAGGTTGGCAACGGTTTTATGGCTGGCTTCCAGGTTGAGCGCGACCATGTTGGTATCACAGATCCCGCCCCATGCCATCATCATGACATCCACGCTGTTGTCATCATTGTACGTGCCGATCATATACGTCGGCATCGGAAACAGATACGGCTTCACGCCAAATTCTTTCTTCATGAATTCTCCCTCTTCTTTCTTCATCAGGCTTTACGCCTGTCTTGTCAGTGTCTATTGTAACAGTCATTTTCTGAAAAACAAAGCCTGTCAGGATCAGGAAGCCATGTCCCAGCAGCCGCATTGACAATCGTCCGCTTATAAAAGAAAGGTTTTTCGGTCTCTTATGCTCCATTTTTCATAAAACTGTCCGGCAGCTTTCCTGCGCTTCAGATCCGGCAGCTGAAACGGAAGATTCATAGTTCGTCAGTGCCATCCCGGATCAATTGACATTGAAAAATGAATGGCTGATGTGATAATGAAGCAGATCAGAAAGGAGCCCCTGACGATGATGAGCACACCAGTATTCGGATTCACCCCTCACCTGATTTTCAAGGAGGGACTCGAGGATGGCTTTCGGGAAGGGCTTGAAAAAGGCCGTGCAGACGGCAATGCGTTCCTGCGGCAGACAGCAGAGCGGATGAGCAGAAAAGGGTTTTCTGAAGCAGCCATCTGTGAAGTCCTTCACATTGATGCCGAAAAGCTGCTCGGCCTGATGGCCAAAGACAAAACAGAGTAAGAACAGAGAAAACAGCTAAGGCAATTGAAACGGAAGATCCTTAGCTTATGGACGCCATCCAGGATCAACTGACATTGAAAAAGAATGGCTGAGTCTGCATCAATCGGCAATCTGAAAAAAGAAATTCTGAAAACTGCTGTACCTATCACGGTAAATTCCGGCATGACAAAAAAGGAGGTCCTGACGATTATGGGCGGAAGAGTATTTGAAACAGCCCCTCACCTGATTTACAGTGAGGGATTCAATGACGGCTATAAAGCCGGTTATAAAGTGGGCTATCACGAAAGCTTTGATCAGGCCAATGAGATTTTGCTGGAAGCGGCAGAATGGCTGAGCAGAAAAGGGTATTCCGAAAAAGAACTCTATGAACTGTTCGCGATTGATGCCGCAAAACTGCACAGCCTGATGGCGAAAAGCAAAGCCCATTAAGGCAAAAGGAAACAGCTCCGGTTAAGCTTATCCGGAGCTGTTTTGAATTGGAATCATCTGTCTGATGGTCAGATCCTGATCATGGCCTGTTTTCCTGATCATCCTGTTCCGCCAGGATCAGCTTCCTGAGGTTCTGATAGCCTGCCGTGCTGCGGATCTCCCTGTCCGGCATGATGCCTACTGCCATGATCTCATCAGGAAGGATCATGGTGACCGGCTGATCCGGATCGGGATAGAAGACAATGACCCGGTCGACTATACCGCGCTTCAGTTTTCCGCTTTCACTGTCGTAATAGCCAAGGTTGAAGTAATCCTTCAGCTGTTCCATGATCAGTGTATCGGCTGAGCGGGAATAGATGTAATACAGGGAACGCCATTTGGTCTCAACGATGATGACCCTGACGATCTGATTCTCCCCATCCCGGAATGCCAGGATGAAATCCGGCTTCTGATGACGGGAATTGATGCTGACGAAGGTGCTGACGTCAAGGCCTGCACCGTACAGCGGCAGGCTTGTATCGTAGAGGATTTCCACCGTTTCATTGCCCTTTTTCAATACCATCCTTCCGGCTTCCGACATCATCTCCAGCAGGCTGCGGTCACTGCTGTTTTCGATTCTGTAGCCGGCCTGGAACAGCTGGTCCAGAAGGATGGCATAGGTGTATGTTTCAAACAGCTTTGGCGTGCACTTTTCCGCATAGCCTGTACCCTCCCCTTTGGCAAGGGAGGTCCTGTCATCCTTGCGCAGCTCAATCAGCTGGCGCAGGCGGCGGTCATGCACAGCTCCATGCGGGCATTGCCGTCCCTGACCTGGCTGACCCAGGTGTTGAAGAGGATGTATTCAATACTCGCCTTCAGTCTCCGGATCCTTTCCACATCTGCCTGCACGGCCCGGCTTTCGGCTTCGGCCTGACGGATGTCCTTCTGCAGGCGGAAGGAACTGTTCACGCTGTCCATCATCCGGGTCCGGGAGATGGAGGGATGTTCCTTGATGCGGGCAATGCGGAGTTCTTCCGCCTTGACGGCAATCTTTTCATCATTGATCTGCTTTGCCAGCAAAGCCTGCCGTTTTTCCAGGCGGGCAAGGGCTTCACCAAGTTCCTTGTTCCAGAACAGCAGCTGGGCGCGGAACACCTGGTTCTCATGGCTGTTGAAGGTAAATCGTGTCCTGCTTACCAGCAGCTTGTCAGGATTGCTGATGTCATGGTTGCGGCTGAGGCCCTTGCGGGCCAGCCACTGCGTGCTTTTCATGCCCGGCTTATGCGAGCTGTCGGTCAGGATTTCCACCTTGGCAGCTTCCTGCGGCATGGCCCGTACATAGGCATGGATCAGGCTCTGCAGCTGCGGCACCTTATCAGAGATACGGTCAGGATCCATTTCCTGCATGACCTGCCCACCCTTGCGTTTTCGCCTGTTCAGATCCCGGGACAGCCCGGCACAGAAGCTGTTGACATAGCTGCGGATATTCTCCACGCTTTCCATCTTCAGGTTTGTCGGCCTGACGGCAAACAGCCTTTCCAGCTGCCGCTCATGACTGCTGATATGAATCGAAAACAGGCCGGGGAAATAACAGCCCTTCTCCTGCCTGCCCGAAGACAGGCAGAAGCGTTCCCCGTTAACAACCCTGATCTCCTCCCGTTCATCATACGGCTCCAGGGTGATCTGGTATTCCCCTTCCGCAAACCGGAAGGTCACAAAGACATTGGCTGCTTCCTGGATTTCAAACAGCACCGTTTCCTGCAGATTGAGGCTGCATTCCTTTTTCGTGATCAGGGCGTCATCCTGGAAGCGGCAGATCTCCGTTACCAGCCTAATCGGTGTAGCCATTGATTCTCAGCTCCTCAGCCCTTGCCGCCAGGGTGCGGCGGGTCTCTGTGAAGTCGCTGATCTGCCGATAGCGGTCCAGCAGTTCCGTCAGTTCCCCTTCCTGGCTGCTGCCAAGCAGGCTGCTGAGCTGGGTCTCGGTGCCGCGTATTTTCGTCATGACCGTCTGGTTGATGATCAGGTCCAGCACCTCCTTGCGCTCAATCAGCGGCCCGTTGATGCCCATCGGGACATTCAGGATATAGTTGCCGATATTCTTAAGCACACGATAGGAAATCCCGGCTGAAGGCAGGACGCTCTTTAAAAGCGCTGTCAGGTCGTCAAAGAAGGCCAGTTCATTGCGGTTGTCCTTGAAGGCTTCCAGGTAATGCAGGTCATCGCCATGGCACCAGGTACGGTACTCCCGGGCACTGCGGCACATCGCCCGGTCAACATCCGCATCTTCCTTGGCGGAGGTATGGGTGACATAGGCATCATAGAAATCTTCAAAGGACACCATGCCAAGAGGGATCACGAAGGTCCTGTCCAGCAGGCGGTCGGAAAAGTCCTTGGTTGTATCATCGACATTGACGGTGCCGACAAACAGCACGTTTTCGCCGATGCTGAGGGAAGAAGGATACTGGTCGCTGTTGAGGCAGGAGGCATCCTTGTCATACAGCTTCAGGATCCTTTCCCCCCGTTCCTTTTCCAGGATCGAAAGGAACGGTGAGAACCAGTATTCCACCTGGGCCAGGTTCATCTCGTCAAAGATGACCATATGCATCCTGTCCGGATTGTTTTCGGCATGGACCAGG
>JAFWCP010000429.1 GCA_017536845.1 Solobacterium sp.
TGAAATGGATATCGACAACTACTTCCTGATCAACTTTACGAGCTTTATCCGCATCATCGATGCCCTGGGCGGGGTGGATGTGGATAACCCGTATGCCTTTACCTATACCTGGGATACGAACTTCTATTATCCGGAAGGCAATATCCATCTGGACGGGCAGGCAGCCCTGTTCTATGTCCGGGAACGCTACAACCTTCCCGACGGCGACTTCGGCCGCAACATGCACCAGCAGATCGTGCTGAGGGCGATTATCGACAAGGCGACCAGCCCGATCGTGGTTGCCCGCTTCAACAGCCTGCTGGATTCCCTGGACGGGGCGTTCCTGACCAATATTTCAACCGACTCGATCTACGCCCTGTGCCGCCGGCAGCTGGATGAGAACATCCGCTGGGAAGTCATCACCAGGTCCCTAGAAGGGGAAATCGGCTTTGGCGAATGCGCGTCGGTGCCGGGGACGGAACTGTCCATCGTCCGGCCTGACAGTGAGCAGATTCAGGAAGCCATCGCCATGATTGCGGCTCTTAAAAAGGGGGAAATCCTGGAAAAAGAAGCGGATGAAGATTGACATGCAAAATGAGAAGGTATTAAATATCTGTGTTTTTTAAAACGAAAGGAGTAAACTATGTATACGATCAAAGACCTGTATGACACCGATCATACTCTGGCCAAATCCTATCTGGAACAGTTCACATACCCCTGGGAAGCATTAAAGGGGATCAAGGAGATGATTGTTTCGCTCGGTGCGCAGCTTGACCCGGCAGAATACGAAGAGGTCAGCCCGCAGGTATGGGTGCACAAAACCGCGAAGGTATTCCCTTCCGCCTATCTTGGTGCTCCCTGCATCATCGGCCCGAACACCGAAGTACGCCACTGTGCCTTTGTCAGAGGCTCTGCCCTGGTCGGTGCGGACTGCGTTGTCGGCAACTCAGTCGAGCTGAAGAATGTCATCCTGTTTGATCATGTACAGGTACCGCATTATAACTACGTCGGCGATTCGATCCTGGGTTACTATTCCCACATGGGCGCCGGCTCCATTACATCCAATGTCAAGAGCGACAAGACACTGGTGGTCGTCCATGGCCAGGATGAAAACATTGAAACCGGCCTGAAGAAATTCGGCGCCATGCTCGGGGACCATGTTGAGGTCGGCTGCAATTCCGTCCTGAACCCGGGCACTGTCATCGGCCGCGGCAGCCGGGTCTATCCGACTTCCTGCGTCAGAGGCGTCGTGCCGGAAAACAGCATCTTTACAAACCGCGCGGAGATCCGCGCCCAGCGCTGATGCGCAGATTCACGGCTGCCCAGATCGCCGAGATGGCGCAGGTCCTGAAGGAAGACGGGGTCATCAGTGTTCCCACGGATACCGTTTACGGCGTCTGTGCCCGCATGGACTCCCTGAATGCCCAGGAACATCTGCGCAATGTCAAGCACCGGCCTTTGACCAAGGCTTTCCCGCTGATGTGCGCTGACCTGAAGCAGATCGAAGCGGTTGCCCAGGTGGATGCTCGCAGCCGGCGGATTATCGAACAGCACATGCCTGGCCCGCTGACCGTTGTCCTGAAGAAGAAGGAAGAAGTGCCCCCGTTTGTCAACGGCGGCATGGAGACGCTGGCGATCCGGATGGCGACATCCGATACGCTGAAGGAACTGATTCAGGCGGTCGGCTGCCCGGTATATATGACCTCGGCAAACCAGTCCGGATTACCGGTCTGCACGTCGCTGGATGAGATAGAGAAGCAATGCCCGGATCTTGACGGGATGCTGGAAGGCAGCGTGGATTTCCACGAAGCCAGCACGATTGCGGATCTGACCCATGAGAACATACGGATCCTGAGGCAGGGTCCGGTTACGCTTGAAGAGTTGGAGGAAAATGAACATGCGTGATGAACTGATTGCAAACCTGATTGAGAAAGAAACAAATAGACAGCAGAACAACATTGAACTGATTGCTTCGGAGAACTTCTGTTCGAAAGATGTCCGCGAAGCGGCCGGCTCCGTGCTGACCAACAAGTATGCCGAAGGCTATCCCGGCCGGCGGTATTACGGCGGCTGCGTCAACATCGACGTGATTGAAGAAGCAGCCAGAACCCGTGCCTGCGAACTGTTCGGCGCCGATCATGCCAATGTTCAGCCCCATTCCGGCTCCCAGGCCAACATGGGCATCTATATGGCTGTCCTCAAGCCGGGTGACAGAGTTCTTGGCATGGACCTTGCGGCCGGCGGCCATCTGACCCATGGCGCGAAGGTTTCCTTTTCCGGCAAGCTGTATGATTTCTATTCCTACGGCGTCAGCCGCGAAACCGAGACCATTGATTACGACCGGCTGAGAAAAGACGCTAAGCAGCTGCAGCCCAGGCTCATTGTCGCCGGTGCATCCGCTTATGCCAGAGAGATTGATTTCAGGGAATTCCGTTCCATCGCTGACGAAGCCGGCGCCATGTTAATGGTGGACATGGCCCATATCGCGGGCCTGGTTGCGGCCGGAAGGCACATGAACCCGGTTCCTTACGCTGACTTTGTCACGACAACGACGCACAAGACCTTAAGAGGTCCCCGCGGCGGCATGATCCTGTGCAGGGAAGAATACGCCAAGGCTGTTGACAAGGCCATCTTCCCGGGCATCCAGGGCGGCCCGCTCTGCCATATCGTGGCAGCCAAGGCTGTCTGCCTCTGGGAAGCCATGCAGCCGGAATACAAGGTCTATATCGACCGGCTGATGAAGAACTGCCAGGTCCTTGCGGAAACGCTGAACAAGGCGGGCTTCCGGCTTGTTTCCGGCGGCACCGACAACCACCTGATCCTTGTGGATACGATGTCTATGGGCATCACCGGCAAGGAAGCGGAAGAAAAGCTGGATGAAGTCAACATCACCTGCAACAAGAATGCCATTCCGTTTGATACCCTCAAGCCCGGCATCACTTCCGGCATCCGTCTGGGAACAGCGGCCATGACCACAAGAGGCTTCGGCGAAGAGGAATTTGCCCAGGTCGGCAGATGGATCAGCGAAGTCCTGGTAGACAGGCGCGATCCGGAAGCGGTACGGTCCGAAGTCATCGCCCTGACGGAAAAGTTCCCGTTAATCTGACATATTCACGCACGGAGCAATCCGTGCTTTTTTCATGGGATAAATGCAAGGTACTGTCCAGAGCTGTCAGAGCTGAACGGAAAGGAAAGTGATGACAAAAAAAGAGATTCCGCAGAATCCCTTTAGGAAGTGGAGCTTAGGAGGATCGAACTCCTGACCCCCTGCTTGCAAAGCAGGTGCTCTCCCAGCTGAGCTAAAACCCCATAAATAAGCAGCCGAACCTTTTCAGTGGGCCTGAATGGACTTGAACCAACGACCTCACCCTTATCAGGGGTGCGCTCTAACCACCTGAGCTACAGGCCCGTGATTTCGACTGCCCAAATATAATACCTCTGCCGCCAACCCATGTCAACAGGAAATTTTGAAAATTTCGAGAGTTTTTTCGCGTTTTCCACGGTATCCCAGCCCTTTCGCAAGGCTTTATTTCTCAAAAGCAGATGTGCTATAATCATCCCCGTTGGAGGTCGACAGATGGATGCTTTTATTACATGGTGGTCGCAGGTGATTGGCCGTTTTCTTTCACCGCAGCTGTCCGTATTCTTTATCTCAATGATTCCGCTGGTGGAAGAAAGAGGCGGACTCATTCTTGCCGGCCCGCTGTTTTTCAACCTGCCGTTGTGGGAAGGCATCTTCTGGTGCGTGATCGGCAACATCATCCCGATCCCGTTCATCCTGTTCGGGATCAAGAAGGTGCTGAAATGGATGGCGGAACACCATCTGTCCCGGGCCGCTGAATGGATTGAGGCCAAGGCGGTGAAAAACAAACCGAAGATTGACCGTTACGGCATGCTCGGGCTGACGCTGTTCGTCGGCATCCCGCTGCCGGGCACCGGCGCCTGGACCGGGTCGCTGGTGGCGGCCATGTTCGATATGGATATTAAGAAAGCGTCGATTTCCATCCTGCTGGGCATCTTCCTGGCGGCGGTGATCATGACCGTTCTGAGCTATGGCGTCGGCGGTCTGTTCAGCTGAGAAAATATGTTATTTTTTTGTGAAGTAAGAAAAGAAAGAAAGGGCCCGAAAGTTCTATTGTATAATAGCCGGGTAATGCGAAAGGGGGTTCCAGCTTGACTGCCTATACTCTGAATCTGACATTGGAGAACATTCGTACGATTACGATCATGGTTCTCGATATCTTTGTGATCTGGCTGATCATCTATTACACACTGCGGATTGTCCGCGGCAACGCCCGTACCGTGCAGATCTTCAAGGGCATCATCCTGGTCCTGCTGGTCGACGGCGTCGCCAAGCTGTTCGGTCTCAAGACCCTGCAGCAGCTGACCGGGATGTTCATCAACTGGGGCTTCCTGGCGATCATTATCATCTTCCAGCCGGAGATCCGCAATGTCCTGGAGCGGATCGGCAAGTCGAACATGTTCTCGCGCATTACGACGCTGACCGTGGATGAGAAGGAAAACCTGGTGGACCAGATTGTCACGGCGGTCATGTTAATGAGCGCGGACCAGACCGGCGCCCTGATTTGCATCGAGCAGGTGCATCCGCTGGACGCCTTTGTCCAGACCGGCACCCGCCTGAATTCCGACGTCACGGCCGAACTGCTCACCTCGCTGTTTGTGACTTCCATCCCTCTGCATGACGGGGCGGTCATCATCCAGGGTGACAAGATCGCCTGTGCTTCGGCCTATTTCCCGCCGACCAACCTCGAGCTGCCTTCCCGCTATGGCGCCCGGCACCGGGCGGCCATCGGCATCTCGGAAATCTCCGATGCCGTGACGATCGTCGTATCCGAGGAAACCGGCGCTGTCTCCATTACTGAGGGCGGCAAGATTTTCCATGTCAACCGCACCCAGCTGCGTGATTATCTGCTCAGAGTCATCTGCGGCGAAGTCACCGAGGTCAGAGGCAAAAAGCCGGCCCAGCCCCGTGAAGCGGTTGTCCTTTCCAATAAGAAGGAAGCGCCCCGCAAGGGCGGCGTGATCTCGAAGATCGCGGTCAGGAAGCAGGAAGAAGCGGTTTCGGCGGCAAAGATTGAAACCGAAGAAGTCGTCCGTCCGAAGGTGGCGCCGGAAGCGGTTGTGACCAAGGCGGATGAAATTGCCGATGCGGCGGATATGAAGCTTCCTCACAAGAAGGACAGGCCGCGTCCGAGCTATCCGGAACAGGCCGAAAAGCTGGCTGTCCCGGAGGTGAAGAAGGAACCCGTCCGTCTGGAAGAACCGACGGCGGAAAAAAAGGCTGAACCGAAGCTGAAGGATGAACCGGTGCGCCAGCCGGTCGTCAGGGCAGAGCCGGTGAAGGCCGAACGGGTGACCAACCGCTCCGAGGCCAATGCCATCGTCAAGAAGGCACCGCCGGAGAGGGTCAAGTCCAACGCCGAACTGCTGGCTGAACGGCAGGCCCGCCTGATCGCCGAAAAGAAGGCGGCAGATGAGGCAGCCAGGGCGAAAGAAGAAGCCCGTGCCAAAGAAGAGGCCAGAGCCAGAGAACAGGCCAAAGCACAGGAACAGCCGGCAGAAAAGCCGGAAAAGCCCGTCCGCATGAGCGCGGAAGAAGTGCAGAGGCTGCGTGATGCCTCGGTCAGGAAGTATTCCTATAAGGAAAAATCCACGGAGGAGCAGGTCAATGAAATGTATCAGGAAGCGGCCCCTCAGAACCACAGCAGTTCCGGGCTTAAGCCCATTTCCCATCTGGGCATGGTGCCGGAAGAGGATTCACGTGTATATGATACTTCCAAGCTGGATATCTCCAGGATCGTCGGCTTTGCCGATGAACTGGAAGACCAGTTTGACATGATCGACCAGCTGGATGTCAAAAACAGCAGCGGAGGGAAAAAATGAGTGATCAGAGAAAAGATGATCTGTATGATGATGAATTAGATCAGAATACAAGCAAGACCGAACTTGCCAACAAGATCGCCGAACGTTCCAACCGTGTTGCCCATACCTACCAGCACATCGAGGATGCCGTGATCAGAGCCATCCGCTGGTTCTCCAGCCTGCTCAACAAGATCCTGTTTTCCAAGAAGTACGCCAAGATTACCGCCCTTGTCATGGCCATCCTGCTGTACTTCTACGTCAACTACAACTCCCTGTCATCCGTGTATACCTCTCCGCTGAAAAGCACCAGGAGGCTGGATGATGTGACGGTGACAGCCAAGTACAATTCGGATACCTTCGAACTGTCCGGGCTTGTCAAGACCGTCGATATCTCAATTGTCGGCGATGCCAACAATGTCACCAACGCCATTACGGGCGGCGGCGTGATTGTCGCCGACCTGGAAGGCATGACCGAGGGAACGCACGAAGTCCGGCTGACGTCGGAAGGCTTCGGCAACAACGTCGATGTCATCTGCGACCCTTCCACGGTGATCATCACCCTGAAGAAAAAGACGACCCAGCAGTTTGACCTGTCCTATGACTTCATCAACCTGAACCAGATGGAAAGCATCTATGCGGTGGGTGAGCCGACCTTTGAATACTCCAAGGTCAACGTCCGTGCGTCCAAGGATACGCTGGATTCGATCGCCTTTGTCAAGGCGCTGATCGATGTTTCCAACAAGGCGGCGGAATTTGAACAGGAGGCCAGGCTGATCGCCTACAACGCTTCCGGCGAACCGGTCAGCGCCGACATCATCCCGTCTACCGTGCACGTCACCGTACCGGTGACCAGCCCGTCCAAGACGGTGCCGATTGAAATCCAGGTCATCGGCGAAGTGCCGACCGAAGGCATGGCCATTGAATCGATTGACTGCAACCAGATGACGGTGACCATCTACGGTCCCAACAACGTCCTGGCATCGGTCGAAAAGGTCTACGTCCA
>JAFWCP010000430.1 GCA_017536845.1 Solobacterium sp.
GAGTAAGATGATCGTTTTGGGCGGAAATCCGCCAGGAACTGATCCGGCTGGGCTATCTGAAGGAAACAAAAGCACCCCGCCGCAGAAAAAAAGAAATGCCGGTGCAGTATCGGACCGTAGATTACAGGGGCACTGCCATTTCCTATGGCCGCAACAACCTGCAGAATGATGCCCTGACATGGCACCACAGTTCCAAAACCGACCTCTGGCTCCACGCCAAGGACTACCATGGCGCCCACGTTGTCATTCACAGCCCGCATCCGGATGAAGATACGCTGCGCATCGCGTCAATGCTTGCCGCATACTACTCAGCCGGCCGCAGCTCTTCCTCGGTGCCGGTGCAGTACTGCCCGGTGAAAAACCTGAAAAAAATTCCCGGCGCAAAACCGGGAATGGTACAGCTTGGTTCGTATAAGGTGATTTACATCGACCCTGACGAGGAACTCCTGGAGCAGCGTTCACTGCTGGCCTGAAGCCATCGCCGTAAGCTTGCGGACTTCATACATCCGCAGCTTCCGGTACTCGCCCTGGCGCAGTGTGCCAAGGTCAAGAAACCCGTAGCCGACCCGCGTCAGCCGCGTGACATCGCAATGGAAATACGTCATCATCCGCCTGATTTCGCGGTTGCGGCCTTCATAGATCGTAATCCGCAGGGCGGATTTTTCTTTTTTCTTCGAAACTTCGAGAATTTCGACATCGCAGGGCAGCGTCTTTCCGTCATCCAGCGGAATCCCCCTGCTCAGCATCCTTGCCATCTGGTCGGTGAAAACCCCTTTGACATGCACCTCATAGGTCTTTGGCATATGGGAACGGGGATGCATCATCAGATTGGCAAATTCGCCGTCATTGGTCATGAGCAGGATGCCGGTCGTATCATAGTCCAGACGGCCGATGGGAAAGATCCGGGCATCTATGTCCGGGAAGCATTCCATGACGGTACGGCGGCCACGGTCATCGCTGACCGCGGAAATGGTCTGTTTCGGTTTGTTGAGCAGGTAATAGACCTTTTCCTCCTTGCCGATTTCATGACCATCCACCGTGACGGTGTCGTTTTCCCCGACCTGGGTGCCCATTTCCGTCACCGTAACGCCGTTGACCTTGACCCGGCCTTCGGCAATCATCTCCTCAGCCTTGCGCCTTGAGGCAAGACCTGCTTTTGCTATGACTTTCTGCAGTCGTTCCATATGCACCTCCTAATGGCGGTTCTGTGTATTGCCCCAGAAGGAACTGCCGCTTTTGGAATAGTCGTTTTTCAGCAGCACCGGAATCCGGGCATATTTTTCATCTTCCTTTGCCAGGATGGCACAGGCGCTCAGGCGTTTATGGCCATCCGTGCACACATATCTGTCACCGACCCGGTTGACATGGACCGGAATGGCAATGCCGCGGACGCGGATGCTTTCCACAAGCATTCCCGGATCCCTGGTCTCATAGTCAATTTCGTCCAGCCGGACTGTCGTATTGATCATCACGCCTCCGCCTTGGGCACATACAGCACGCAGGACAGCGGGAACAGTGCATATCGGCTTAAGAAGTCAGCCGGTGTCATGACCAGGTTCCTTTCACCGTACACGGCATTGAAAAACTGGAAACGTTTTTCATCCACCCGCCGATAGGCCGTGTAGTGCGCCCCGCGGCGGTGGGAATACAGCAGGATGCCGCTGTCGCTGTTATCCATGGCGTTTACCGTCAGCGTATCGGAAGGCAGCGAGCGCTTGACCCGCAGCCCTTTCTGGCGCAGGAAGATCCAGGCCAGGGTGATCATCTGCCCGGCGACATGACCCAGCAGCGCCATCCGGTCAAGCCCCTTGAGGCATTCGTCCACGGTCAGTTCACAGTAATTGATCTTCATCAGGTTGTAGACGGCAATCCAGCCGCATCCCTTGGTTTTGGTGTTGAACCAGCCGAAGGGGACTTCTTCCATCTTGCCCTGGTTGATGATCATGCCTTCATCATCAAAGACCCCGTCCGGCAGCTTCAGCCGCCAGGGGTCAACGAATTTCTGCATCCACTTTCCCTTGGGGTAGAAGCCGCAAAGGGAAGGAATCTTCTTATAATTCTCATTGATCCGGACCACGAGCTTTTCCGGCTGATGCAGACGGATCAGCCTTTCGGTAAAGCACCGGAAAGCATAGACTGCTTCATCTCTCTGCAGGCCCTGATCCAGAATGATCATGGCACGGGTTCCGTCATCATACATAAAGCCTGTCCGCCGGTTGTCCCGATACAGGACTTCTGCGGATACAGGCTTGAAATCATCAAACGAAATCCTGGTGTAATCTGTTCTGACAAAGCGGATCACAGTCAGTCCTCGTACATGGCCCTTATGGTTTCCACGGCTTTGCGCAGAATCGCCTTCTGGCTGTCATGGGCAAGAAGCGCTGCGGCGTCGCGTCTGCGGAACCAGCCGACTTCTATGATCTCGCCTTCATGCGGCCGCAGCGAACCACCGTGCGGGACGGCCAGGAAGTAGACTACATCCTTGTTGTTTCCCGACGGCAGCATATACGAGCAGGTTTCCCGGAAGGTGCCGACAAAGTCGGTTTCCAGACCGGTTTCCTCAAGAATTTCCCGTGCTGCTGTTTCCTTTTCACTTTCTCCGGGGCGGACATGGCCTTTGGCAAAGCCCCATTCCCCTTCCATTGATCTGACGAGCAGATATTCAAAACGCTTGTCTTCGTTCATGCGGTAAATCACCGCGCCGCAAGATTTTTCTCTCATATATTCCGTTCTCCGCAAATGGTTCTGCCTTACCGGCACAGTTCAAATCCGGCTGATCACCTGCTGAACAGGCGTGAGCCCTGGGGAAGATGCCTTCCCGGCACCCTGGCAGGCACCGGGAAGATGTCATGTTTCTCACAAACCGTATGAACGGTTTCAGTTTTTGGAATAGGCCGTTTTGACGGTCAGGCCGCTGATCCGCCCGAGCCTGCCGGTCAGAGCCGAGATGGTATCCATCGGCGCGTCAACGGCAACACTGATCAGACTGATGTTTTTTTCACGGTAGGGAATGCCCATCCTGCCGATGATGTACTGACCGTATTCATGCAGCAGAGCGTTGAGTTCTTCGACGCAGGATGTATCTTCAACGATAATCGCAATCACCGCAATTCTTGTATCCATGGCTTACCTCCGGCTGTCAATTTCTGCCAGCATCGCATCAAGGAATTCGTTCAGCGTCATCTGTACGGCATCCTTGGAACCGTATCTTCTGACGGTGACGCTTTCGGAAGCCGCTTCGTTTTCACCGACAACGACTTCAACAGGAATCTTGGAGGTCTGTGCCTCTCTGATCCGGTAGCCGAGCTTCTCATTTCTGTCATCGAGCGTGACCCGCATGCCGATGCGCTTCATGGCCTGGACGACCCTGGCACCGTATTCGCCATGGGATGCCGGGGCAACCGGAATGACAACCGCCTGCTTCGGCGCCAGCCAGAGCGGCAGGTTGCCCTTTGTCTCTTCCAGCAGCAGGGCAACGAAACGGTCAATGGAGCCAAGGATCGCTCTGTGGATGACAACCGGCCTGACCTTTTCGCCGTTCCGGTCGACATATTCCAGTTCAAACCGTTCCGGAAGCTGGTAGTCAAGCTGGATCGTGGACAGCGTCGCATCATGGCCA
>JAFWCP010000431.1 GCA_017536845.1 Solobacterium sp.
CCCGTTCCTGCAGAAAACCGCTTCCGACGAACATTACTACCGTCTGCACCGGGAATATCGTGAGCAGGGAGCCTTCGGCTTTCTATGCGGACGAAAGACGATGCAGTCATCCTTTACCGGCGAAATGCCGGCGGATCTCAGTGGGTATGAACCTGCCGGCATTCGCCGGGACCATGTGCCCAACGGTGCAGGGTTCTATGCCATCGCCCTTGACAGCAAAGGACGCTGTGCCTGGCAGGATGGCATCCTGCAGGACGAAGATCCCGGCTATGACCGCTGCCAGGTTCTGGAAATCCTGAGCGAAGAAGCTGACGGAAGGTATCTCAGCCGCTGCCATGTCAAAGGCATCGGCTATCTGTTTGCCGGCCGGGAAACGATTGATCTCTCCCTTGCCTGTGATAAGCTTGCCCATCTGGCAGGTGAAAGGACGCTGCTTCTGGAAGGAGGCGGCATCATCAACCGGAGCTTCCTGGAAGCGGGCCTGATTGATGAGCTTGTGCTCGTCAAGGCGCTTGTTCCGGAAGATGACAGCGAACAGGGGCTGTTCGGCACGCTGGATGCCGCAGCTCTGATCAGGGATCGGTTTGAGCTTCTTACCGAGCAGAAGGTGGGACCGGAAACGGTCATCTGCCGGTATCGGAAAAGATCATTTTAATACAGGAGCGTTCTGCTCTTGTTTTTTGGAAAGGAGGAAACTATGGAGTACTGGGGAACACTTGGGCCGGGCTGCGAGAACGCCGGCATTCTTCTTGACATGGTCAGAAACGGCCTGAACGGCATGCGCATCAACCTTTCGCATGTCACGCTGGAGAAAGCCCAGGGCCGCATCCGTTCCTGGCAGGAAAGCCTGCAGGCATGCGGTGTGAAGGGCAGGCTGCTGATCGACATGCAGGGCGCCCAGCTGCGCATCGGCCATCTTGATAACGGCCTGTATCTCAAAATCGGCGAAATCCATCGCATGGGGGAAGGCGGCATCGGCGTGCCGGCCTGTGTGATTGAAGCCGTTGAACCGCATGACCGTATCCTGTTCGGGGATGGCCAGATCCAGGCTGAAGTCACCGAATGCCGCAGTGACGGCTTTGATATTCAGATCGTCAACGGCGGCATGCTCAGGGGAGAGAAAAGCATCAAGATCGTCGGCCGCCAGATCCACGGCCCTTTTCTGACAGAAACTGATCTGGAAACCCTCGCCCGGGCCAAAGACCATGGCGTTACCGACATCATGATTCCCTTTGTCCATTCCGGAAAACAGCTTGCGGAAACCAGGGAGATCATGAATACCTGCGGCCTGACAGATGTGCGGCTGCTGGCGAAAATTGAAAGCCGGGAAGGGGTGAGCAACCTGGAAGACATCCTGCCCCATGCGGATATGATCGTCATCGCCAGAGGAGATCTTGGCAATGACATGCCGCTGTATCAGCTGCCGTCCGTCCAGCAGAAGATCCAGCGCATCTGCCATTATCATCAGAAACCGTACATGGTCGTCACCCAGCTGCTTGCCAGCATGGGCCGCTCGCCGGTACCGACCCGGGCGGAAGTCAATGACATCTACCATGCCGTGACCGAAGGCGCTTCGGCCCTGATGCTTACCAACGAGACCGCTGCCGGCAGGTTTCCGAAAGAGGCAGTATATTACATGATCAGAACGGCGCAGGAAGCACTGAAGGATCTGCAGGAAGGAGGAAGCCATGATTGATCTTCCCGAAAACTGGAATGAGATGACCAGGCTGGAAAAGGAAAGCTGGTTTGTGATGTATGCGTTAAGCCAGGAGCGCTCCGGCGAACTTGGCGGCCTGCAGAATTTCGTCACCGAAAGGGTCAAAGAGGCATACGCTGAATTTCTTAAGAATTGAATTGTGTGTATCTGATGTGAATTTGATAATAAACTGCTATAATGTAACGCGTTTAAGGAGGCTAACGAATGAAGAAGTTATGGAAGGCTGCCGGAATGGCCGCGGTGCTGCTGTTATCCGGTTCCGTTTCCGCCACGGCAGTTCTGGCGGAAGGAGACGATCCGATCGAAACGGATCCGATTGATATCGAGCCGGAAGATCCGGAAAATCCTGAGAATCCTGAGAATCCGGAAAACCCCGAGAATCCGGAAAACCCTGAAGATCCTGAAGAACCCGGCGAGCCCAGCGAAGAGCCCGGCGAAGAGCCCGGCGAGGAACCGGAACCGGTCGAAAAGATGAACGGCTGGTATGAAGAAAACGGCTTTTACTACTGGTATGAAGATGATGTCCGTCAGGGAACCTATGAAGATGGTAAATGCGTGATGGGCGACGGCGTTGCCCGCGGCAGAGAAATCTATGATCCCGAAAGCGATGCCTGGTACTGGCTGGACGCACTGTATGGCGGCGCCAGGGCAGTAAGCAAGGAAGTCTGGATGCCGTATGTCTTCCAGGGTGATGACAACTACGAAGGCAAATGGGTCAGATACGACGAAAACGGCAAGATGATCAAAGGATCTTACCAGAATGAAGACGGTGACTGGTATTACTACAGCATGGAAACCGGCGCCATGGCCAAAGGGCACGACATTCTGATTGACGGCAGGTATCTGGGCAGCTTCGACGACGAAACCGGTATCGCCAGATATGACAAAGCATGGCGCGGCAAATACTGGTATGAGAAAGGCATCCGTCAGGGCTATGACGCTGCCGATCCTTCCTATCGCGGCAAGGAAATCTATGATCCTTCCTCCAATGCCTGGTACTGGCTGGACAATGACAACATGGGCAGATATGCCGTTGTAAAAGATGTCTATCAGCCGTATACCATCCAGGGCGAAGACGAAACACCCAAGTGGGTCAGATATGACGCTCTTGGAACCATGATCAAGGGCTGGGACTCCGACGGCAGCGACAGATACTTCTTCGACCTCAAGACAGGCGCCATGGCCAAAGGATGGGTTGACATCTACGGCCAGAGCTTCCACTTTGACGAAGAAACCGGCATCATGGATGCGGGCAACTGGTACAGCCTGTTCCCGTATTACATCCGCGTCAACACAGCCTGGAACACGGCGACCATCTACCAGCTCGATGATGACGGCAGATACACAATCCCGTATAAGGCATACATCTGCACCACCGGCGCTGCTTCGCCGCTGGGCAACTGGTCCATCAAGACCCACTGGAGATGGAAGGAACTGATGGGCGGTGTCTGGGGACAGTACACCATGCAGATTACCGGTCCGTACTACTTCCACAGTGTACCCAACTGGTCAATGAATGCCAACGACCTCTGCTGGGAAGAATACAACGGCTTAGGTACACCGATCTCTCACGGCTGCATCCGCTTCACCGTAAGAGATATCAAGTGGATCTATGACAACTGCCCCAACGGCACGCTTGTTCAGTACTATTCCGATGCCAGCACGCCCGGCCCGCTGGGCAAGCCCGGTCACATCATCCTCGACGGCAACGACTACAGACGCCATTGGGACCCGACCGATCCTGATCCCAACAATCCCTGGCTGTACGACTGAACAGCTGCAGCATCCGATTCAAATCAGCAGCCTGAAGATCTTCAGGCTGCTTTTCTAATGGCTTATCAAATTGACAGGCAAAGAAAAAGCCTCCCGAAAGAGGCTTCTGGATTCGTTATTCATTTGCCGAATAGACGACAACATCGAAGGTGGAACCCTTGCGTACCAGCGATCCGTAGATACTCCACTGGCCGTCGAGCAGTTCAATCGTGCCGGCGAGTTCGTGGTCATCGGTCGTCAGGTATGTATAATGCAGGTTTATGTTGTTGCTGGCAGCCCAGCTCTGGATGCCATCCAGTGAAGTGCCGTATCCCGGCGCATAGACCATGTCATCAG
>JAFWCP010000432.1 GCA_017536845.1 Solobacterium sp.
AAAACAAAAAAATTTCCCTAAACAACCCTAAAACCATAAAAAAAACACACATGTTGCGGCGGTAGATGGGCACCTGACGCGCCTTTAAAGAGCCGACATCGATGCCGACGACTTTGACGATTCCCTTGGTCGGTGTTTCTTCGCCGTCGAGCAGCTTGATCAGCGTGGATTTGCCTGATCCGGTCGGGCCGATAATATATACAAACTCACCCTGGTCGACAAACATGTTGATGTCGTACAGAGCGTTGGTTCCGTTTTTATAGCGTTTATAGACATGTTTGCATTCGATCATGTACTTCTCCTTAGGTTATACACGATAGGTAAAGCCCTCCCCGTGCATGTCTGATGTGTTGGTAGTAATGACAAAAGCCCGGTCATCAATCTGCTTGATCAGATCCAGCAGGGCGTTGTATTCGCGGCTGCTGACAACGCACAGGATCATCTTCCTCGGATGCCGGCTGTAGCCGCCTTCGATATCCATCAATGTCGCGCCGCGGTTGATCTTCTTTGTGATGCCTTCCAGCAGTTCTTCCGGCTTATCGGAAATCACCTGCACGGATTTGGAACTGTTCTGGCCCAGCTGCAGCATCCGGTCGATGGCAAGCCCGGTCGCAAAGACCGAAACCATGCCCAGCAGTACGGCTTCCAGACCGTATGCCATCATGCCCAGCAGTACCGTCAGGCCGTCGGTGATCATGACCAGCGAAGCCAGCTTGAGGCCGGTGTATTTATTGACAATCAAAGGCGGGATATCCATGCCGCCGGTGGATGCACCGGTACGCATGACCAGGCCGACGCCGATGCCGCTGATCAGCCCCGAGTAAAAGGATACCAGGATCGGGTCAATATTGATCACATACGGATGGCGGGCAAGCCAGGTTGTAAACAGCGGATAGCACAGTGAGGCAATCAGTGTCTGCGCAGCAAACCGTTTTCCCAGGAACATGGCACCAAGCCCGAACAGGCCGAGCTCAATGATATTGGCGACAAGTGTCTTATCAAGATGAAAAAAAGGCTCCAGCGCAACAGCAATACCCGCGACCCCGCCGGTCAGGATATTGTGCGGAATAATGAAGTATTCCACGGAAACAGTCAGGATGAATGTTCCGATTACCGTAAGCAGTACATTCAGGGCACGACGCATGATATCCTGCATCATTTCTTTTCTGTCGGATACGCCCCCACCTGTACCCGGCAGATTCTGTTTTTTCTTTTTCATCATAACAGGTATTATTATACCATGCTGTATGGAGGCTTCGAATGAAAAACGCTTTTGTCAGACGGTGGCTCACCGTCTTCCTGTTTATACTGTTTATCTTCTCTCAGTCCCTGCTTGCCGGGCCGGTTTCCGCGCAGGAATCCGGAAGGATTTCCGCCCTCATCATGCAGGTGCTGGTGCGCATGCATATAAAGGTCAGCTTTGATACGCTGCACCACATCATCCGCAAGCTTGCCCACTTCAGCGAATACCTGCTGCTGGCCATCCTTGTAAACCATGCATCTTCTTCAAAGCCCCTCTTCCTGAACAGGAAGCTCTGCGTGCTTGTTTTCGGCATCGCCATCCCGCTATGTGATGAGACACTGCAGCGGTTTGTGCCGGGGCGGGCCGGGATGTTCACCGACTGCCTGATAGATATGAGCGGCTATGCCTGCGGCACTGTATTGTATGTGCTTATGAGCCGCATACGGGCAGCTTTCGCGAAGCAGTAAGCCTGGTATGGGTAAGGGCAATGGTCTGATCGTCTACATTGAACCAGTTATAGGAATGGTCCAGCCCGTCCCAGACAAGGTCCACATTGTAGGTGCCTGATTCCAGGACGACAATGTTCCAGGCGTGGGTTGCCGAATCCACTTCCCCGTTGACATAGTATGCGGTAATGCCAAGCTGTTCCAGAAGATACTGGAACGCCCGGGCATAGCCCGCACAGACACCGGCATGATTGACCAATGCGCTGTAGGCCGACTGGGAATACAGGGCATTTTCATCATATTCCATATCCCGGACCAGGACATCATGGACATATTTTTCCTTTTCCAGGTCGCTGTCCAGCTTCCTTGCCGGCCGCAGGATCTGCTGTGCTTCTTTCTCAAAGGCATCCCGATATGGTTTTTCAGACAAAGGATTGTAGTTCAGAGTAACCGAAACCACGGACCGGTCAGTCTGCGAGCAGGCATAATCATAGCCGCTTTCCATCCAGATGCATTCCGGATGGTCGAAATACACGGCCAGTACAGCCTTGTTCAAAGACTGGGCGTCAATGCTTACATCCGGCAGAAAAGCCGTACGCACACTGCGCACCGCTTCCAGGGTCTGGCGGTAGATGACCCGTTCACTGCGCGAGAGCATCTCATAATACGGCCCGGTCTCTTTTGCGGCTGTATTGCCGGCATCGTAGAACCGGTGGATCACCATGCCCCACAGCAGGACACAGATGACACTGAGCAGAGCAATCATCCGTTTCAGCAGCCGGTTCAGCTGTTTTCTTTTTTCCTTCGTCATGACGTGCATTATAGCACTTTTAAACAATCGATATGTGAAGATCGGAAAGAACACACAGATTTAACATAATTGTCAAAGCTTCGCCGGCGAATAAAAACGAAGCTCATGCTTCGCTCGAAAGGATGTGTCTGTATATGGAAGCGGCAATGCCGTCTTCGTTGTTGGACAGGGTGACTTCATCCGCTGCCTGCTTCACTTCTTCCACCGCGTTTTCCATGGCCACGCCGATGCCGGCGTAGCGGATCATGGAAAGGTCGTTCTTGGCATCACCAAAGGCCATCAGCTCTTCCCGGGCATAGCCAAGCCTGCTGAAGACGGTATCAATGGCTTTTGCCTTGTCCACGCCCTTTGCCGTAAATTCATAATAAAACGGCGCTGTGAACATGCTGGCAAGGGTATCTTTGAAAGGTTCGCGAAGTTCTTCCCAGTGCGTTTCAAGATATTCCGGTTCGCCGTATGTCAGGATCTTTTCAACCGGATAATCCGCAAAGGCTGCCATATCTCTTTTTTCGCAGAGGATGAAGTCATTGGAACGTGCTTCATACTCGACAACATTGAAGATGGGGCCATCCTTGCCTTTATGGATCATCCCGGCAAATACATCATCGGTATACATGTACTCATCCTTGATGATGATCGGATGCACGTCAAAGCTGCGTACATGCCGCAATACGGCCTGGGCTTTTGCCGGTTCGATGGCCTGGTGGAAAAAGACTTCTTTTGTCTGGCAGTCCATGACTTTGGCTCCGTTGTAACAGATGAAAATGCCGTTGTGCTGATCCATCTCGAGGTCTATTGCCCATTTGTACAGAGCACGGTCGGCCCGGCCGCTGGCTATGGCCAGGCGGACGCCTCTTTTCTGGACTTCTTTCAGTGCCTGCCTGGTTTTCGGCGTGATGACACCCTGACTGTTGATCAGGGTTCCGTCGATATCAAGAAGGATGGCTCGAATCATGGTTTTCTCCTTTTTACCGTGTCAAAGCGGCATACTTTCCATTGGTCACTTCCAGCAGTCTGTCCGGGCTGACTTCGACCTGGACGCCGACCCTTCCCCCGGAGACAAGGATCGTATCAAACAGCATGGCCGTTTCATCAACGAAGGTCGGAAACAGCTTTTTCATGCCGACGGGTGAACAGCCGCCGTGGATATACCCGGTTGTAGGCAGCAGTTCCTTCTGCGGGATCATCTCGACATTCTTGACCCCGGCCGCCCGGGCACAGGCCTTCAGATCCAGTTTTTCCTTCACCGGGATGACAAAGACATAATGATTGCGGTCATCCCCAATGGTGACAAGGGTCTTGAATACCTGTTCCGGGTCTTCCCCGCACTTTGCGGCAACGCTGACACCGTCTATCAGGCCATCATCTGTTTCATAGGTATGTTCGGTATACGGGATGCCGGCATTCTCCAGCATCCGCATGGCATTGGTCTTCTTCTCTTTGGGCATGATCATTTCCTCCCGATCCGATAAAGCGCCCGTCCAACAGGACAGGCGCTGAAAGTCTGCGGTTTCAATATCGTTTTTCGACGCTTTTATGATAACAGAGACCGGGCAATGCCGTCAATCGGAGTTTCAGATATTTTTCTGAAACTGTTTTCAAGAGTGCAGCAGCAGGCCGTGTTTAAGCCTTCCGTGTACGCAAAGGCATAAGGGTTTCCTGAAAAATCGCCTCTGCATGATTGCTTCATCGGCCAGAAGCTGATACAGGAAGATTCTCACAGAACGTCATCGGAACAGCATTTCCCTGCCCGGGGTTTCTGTATCATTCATCGCGCAGGATCTTCTCAATATCCAGCCATTTCATCCATATCATGTTGACCAGCCCCAGCAGAATGAGCATGAGAAGGATATATACAAAGCTGAGCCAGACATAACCGGTCACGGCCCTGAATCCTGCCCCCCTCAGCAAGATGCTTTCAATGCCAAGGCACAGCACCGTAATCAGCAGCCCCGGCAGATACTCCAGAAAGATCATGGCCGCGACGACGGATGCCGGCACGCCGTTCATCCTGAGCAGGGCGAATTCAGATACCCGCCTGTGCAGATTGGTAATGCTGCCGGCCGCCAGAAGGAACATGGAGATCCCCAGCAGGATCATCTGCACCCTGCGGAAACCGTTTTCCTGAAGAGATGTCGCCTCAATGATGTTTTCGTAGTTTGTTGCAGAGCTGTTTACGGTATAGCCAAGCGCTTCATACTTGCAGCAAAAATGATTGCAAAAGCTTTAATGAAGCTGCTTTTAATGCCGAACAATTTCATCTGTTCTTCAGCAGGTAAAAAGAAAACAGCTGCGGAGATGCACTCTCCGCAACTGTCTGATGATCCTGATATGGCAGGCTGCTCAATACTACAGGAACTGTACCTGCCGCATCCTTATTTCAATCCTCAGATTTCTTCGCCGTTGGACTCGCAGACTTTCTTGTACCAGAAGAAGGAATCCTTCTTGCTTCTGGAGAAGTCGCCGGTGCCGTCATCATGCCTGTCGACATAGATGAAGCCGTATCTCTTGGCATACTGGCCGGTTCCTGCCGATACGAGGTCAATCGGGCCCCAGGTGGTGTAGCCGATTAACGGGACACCGTTCTCGCATGCCTTCTTCATGGCCTCAATGTGGCCTTTGAAGTAGGAGATTCTGTAGTCGTCATGGATGGAGCCATCTTCTTCCACCTTGTCAAAGGCGCCGAAGCCGTTTTCAACAACCATTAACGGGAGACCCGGATACCTGTCGGCCAGGGTTTCCAGCGTGTATTCCAGTCCGTCCGGGTCAATCTGCCAGCCCCAGTCGGAGGCCTTCAGATACGGGTTCTTGCCGCCGTGGGTCATGTTGCCGCCGGTTGTCTCTGCGCCGGTATGGGTGGTCACGCAGTTGGACATGTAATACGAGAAGGTATGGAAGTCAACCGTGCCTTCCTTGATGACTGCGGCATCCTCTTCATTGTCAATGAACCAGGGATCCACGCCCAGATCCTTGAGATACTTCTTTGCCCAGATCGGATAGGCGCCTCTGACCTGTACGTCACAGCAGAGATTGTTCTTCAGGTTTTCTTCGACCGTGCAGGCAAGGATGTCCTTGGGATCCGGTGTCAGCGGGTAAGCCGTCACATGGGCGATCATGTTGCCGATCATGAAGTCAGGGTTGATTTCATGGCCGAGCTTGACAACCAGGGCGCTGGCGACGAATTCGTTGTGCAGTGCTTCAAATGTCCTCTGCCGGTTGGACTTGAGTTCAGACAGCTTGATGGGCTGGGTTGCCTTGATGTCCTCTTCTTCCATGATGCCAAGGCCATAGAGGTTGCCGATGCCGCCTTCACCCATGCAGGCAATGTTGATTTCGTTGAAGGTCAGCCAGTACTTGACCTTGTCCTTGTACCTTGTGAAAATCGTGCGGCAGTACTTCACAAACAGGTCGATGACCTTCCGGTTCGAGAAGCCGCCGTAGTTGGTGACGATTGCCCACGGAATCTCATAATGGCAGATCGTCACCAGCGGTTCAATGTTGTACTTCTTACACTCGTCAAAGACGCTGTCATAGAAGGCAAGGCCCGCTTCATTGGGTTCTTCATCATC
>JAFWCP010000433.1 GCA_017536845.1 Solobacterium sp.
AGAACATCATCCCTGCCATGAAAGGTAGTCATATCATTCTGATATGTGGACGTATCAATCTTGAGCCTGCCCCCATCCATCAGTAAGGCAACGGCATCTTTCAGACCATCGTAATCTCTCCGGATATACTCAGCCAATGCTTCATAGGTTTCCGTTTTATTCCAGTAATTCATGAGCAGCCCGGTACTGACTGCTTTCACAACTGACAGTGGACTGTAAATGGCATATTTTCTTTGAACAGAAGGTATGCCTGTTTCATGAAAGCCTGCATGGTTCGTAACCGGAGGAAGGATATCGCTCACTTCGTAGCCGTCATACCATGCTTTGATTTCCTCAAAATTCCTTCCGTAGCTGCTGCATAATTGTCTGACTTCTTCTTCGGTAAAGCCAGTATACTTTGCCAGCTGCATCGGAGCGATCATTGAATATTCATCAAACATATTCAGAGCGGAATGCTGTCCGTGTTTTTTGATAGGTAAAATACCAGTCATATAACCAAGGGCAATATGTTCATTATCCTTCAGAAGATCCCTCAGAAAATTCAGATACTCTGTCTGGCCGTCTTTATCAATCTGCTTCAGACGAAATACAGCATCCCATTCATCAATAACGACCACAACCTGTCTCTCAATATTGGAATAGACATCCTCAATGGCCTGAACCAGATCCTTTTCATCGAAGAAATCTGTTTCCGGATAGGCTTTTTCAGATCACGAATCACCATCATCTGAAGTTTTTCCAACGCTTTTTCCACGGAAGTCTTCGCTTTGAAAAACCTTGTCATGACAATGTGAATCACATCAAACCGCCCAAGGTAGCAGTCCCAGCCAATGGTTCCTGTTTTTGTTTCGACTGCGTCCAGATGAGAGATTTTCAGTTTCGTAAACAATTCACGGCTATCTGCTTCTCTGCCGTAATACGCGCAGATCATATCCGCAGCCATTGTCTTTCCGAAACGGCGCGGCCGGGATACACTTACATATCTTTCCTGTGTATTTACCAGGGTATTCAAAAAGCCGATCATTTCCGATTTATCGACAAATATCTTCGAATTGACCGAAATCTGAAAGTTCTGTCTGCTCGGATTCAGATATGTTCCCATAGGCTTTTCCTTTTCCGGTGTAGAATAATATATCACGGATTTGATTAGTCCGATCTATGATTTCATGCTTTTGTTTCTGCTGTGGCTCCGCACTTCTCTTACAGCATCTTCATGGAGAAAGTGTATACACTATCAGTTATCTGTCCGCGTTTCTGAATTCCTGATGTTTCCAGAAAATCATAAGGAAACATATAAGGCATCAGCGGTCTGACATTGCTTCGGTTTCCAGCACGGAAGCACCGTTTGTCCGGATCACTTCCTGATACCAGGCAAAACTCTTTTTCTTATAGCGGTTCAGCGTGCCGCTGCCGTCCGGCTGCAGGTCGACATAGATCATGCCATAGCGTTTTTTAATCTCGGCGGTTGAGCAGGAAATCAGGTCAATGCAGCCCCAGGCCGTATAGCCCATGACCGGCACGCCGTCATCAATGGCTTTGGCGATTTCTCTGATATGGGCCGCCATGTAGGCAATGCGGTAATCATCCTCTACCGTCATTGTCCCGTCTTCCTTTGTCACCAGGACATCATTGGCACCCAGGCCGTTTTCAGCAATGAACAGCGGCAGCTGATAACGGGCATACAGCCTGTTGAGCGTATAGCGCAGTCCCTGCGGATCAATCTGCCAGCCCCATTCGGTCAAAGAGACATACGGATTCCTTCGCAGCTCCGGAGTCATATTGGAACGGGAAGGCTCGCCTTTAGACGGATCTGCGCAGGCACAGTTGCTGGAATAATAGCTAAAAGCGATAAAGTCCACCGTATGCTTCAGCAGTTCCCTGTCCGTATCAGTGATATCAAGCTGCACGCCAAGTTCACGGAAGCGTTTTGCGGCAAAGTACGGATAGGCACCCCTGGCATGCACGTCAAGGAAGAGATAGAGGTCATTGTCGAGATCCATCACCTTGATGATATCGTCAGGGTTGGGTGTTAAGGGATAAATGGTAATGGCGACGACCATGCATCCCACCTTGTATGAGGGATCTGTCTCATGCGCCAGCCTGACTGCTGCTGCGGAAGCAACCAGTTCATGATGCATTGCCTGATAGAGGTCCTGATTGCTCAGCAGTTCCTTCGGCGTGCTGATGGCGCCTGACATGAACGGCTGACGTAACAGCGAGTTGATTTCATTGAAGGTGATCCAGTATTTCACCTTCCCTTGATAGCGTTCAAACAGCACCTTGCAGTATTTCAGATACAGGTCGATCATGATCCGGTTCGACCAGCCGTTGTATTTTTCCGCCAGGGCAAGCGGCGTTTCATAGTGGGAAATGGTAATCAGCGGTTCAATGCCGTATTTCAGGCATTCATCAATCACCGCATCATAGAACGCCAGGCCGGATTCATTGGGTGTATCCTCTTCCCCGGTGGGAAAGATCCTTGTCCAGGCAATGGAAAAGCGGTAAACACGGAAGCCCATTTCCGCAAACAGGCCGATGTCTTCTTTATAACGATGATAATGGTCAATGCCTTTGAGTTTCAGGTTGTCAGCGGTCGGCTGCTGTGTGCGCGGGCCGAAGCCATGCGGTAATACGTCCTGGATGGAGAGGCCTTTTCCATCTTCCCGATAAGCCCCTTCACACTGGTTGGCAGCGGTCGCGCCGCCCCATAAAAATGATGCTGGAAATTCCATGATATCCTTCCTTTCGTTGTTGAAGAAAGTATAACAGAAAACGGAACCGGCACGAGCCATGTTCCGTTATACAATCACAATGTTATGGCCTTGCCAGATCAATCACGACGATTTCCGGCCGGTTGTTGAAGCGGATGGGAATGATGCTTTCGCCGATGCCGCGGTTTACGACCATGGCCGTATCCCCTTCCCGGAACAGACCGCTGTCATACTCCGGGAAAAGGCCCTGGTTCGGAGCGACAAGCCCGCCCACAAACGGCAGCCGGAACTGGCCGCCATGGGCGTGGCCGCTCAGCACCAGGTCAACGCCGGCTGAAACGTAGGCATTGAAGGCTTCCGGACGATGCGACACCAGGACGGTATAATCATCTGTCAGCTGCATCTGGGCCAGTTTCACCTGCAGGACTGCCGGCTGCAGGG
>JAFWCP010000037.1 GCA_017536845.1 Solobacterium sp.
CTTGTCGCCGACATGCAGGTCTTTGATTTCCAGAATGTCGCTTCTTAACAGAGCCCCGTCGAACTGGTCACGGTAGTCACGCAGCGGCATGCGGATGGCTTCCTGAAGATCCTTCAGGGTAAAGGCGTCAATGTTGAGTTCCTTTGCCTTGTCGGCATCGAAGGTGATGTCGGGCTGGCCCAGAGCGGTGATGTTGTTGGCTGCCATGAGCGCCCTTGCGGCTTCATAGGATTCCGGATGGATCGATGTCTGATCCAGCGGCTCCTCGCCGTCGATGATGCGCAGGAAACCGGCGCACTGCTGGAAGGCCTTGGGACCAAGCTTCTTGACATTGTGCAGCTGTTCACGGTTGGTGAAGCGGCCGTTTTCATTGCGGTAGTTCACGATTTCCCTTGCCGTTGCGGCATTGAGGCCGGAAATATGCGTGAGCAGTTCCTGGGATGCGGTATTCAGGTCGGCACCGGTGCGGTTGACAGCCTTCATGATGGCTTCGTCAAGACGCTCGGACAGGCGCTTCTGCGGCAGGTCATGCTGGTACTGGCCGACGCCGATGGACTTCGGGTCGATCTTGATCAGTTCGGCCAGCGGGTCAAGCAGACGTCTGCCGATGGAGACGGCCGAACGTTCCTCAACCTGCAGGTCAGGGAATTCCTTACGGGCCGCTTCCTGGGCGGACCAGACGGACGCGCCGGCTTCGGAAACGATGGCATAGCTGACATTCAGCCCTTCTTCCCTGATGGTTTCGGCGACCAGCGTCTCGCTTTCACGGGAAGCGGTGCCGTTGCCGATGGCAATCAGGTCAACCTTATATTTACGGATCATGTCCGCCAGCTTCTTCTTCGAAGGCGCCATATCGGTGTTGTTCTTGCGGAACGGATAGATCTTGTCGACCGTGAGCATCTTGCCGGTAGCATCAATGACCGCCAGCTTGCAGCCGTTATAGAAGCCCGGGTCAAAGCCAAGGACGGTCCTTCCCTTCAGCGGCGGCTGCAGGAGCAGCTTTTCAAGGTTGGTCGAGAAGATTTCAATGGACTTTTCGTGCGCCCGCTCGGAGAAATCGGAACGGATTTCCCTTTCGATGGACGGGAACAGAAGACGGTCGCAGCCGTCGTATGCAGCTTCCCTGATTTCCTTTTCGACAATGGTGTCCTGGCCCTTGAGCAGCGCCTTGCAGGCATCTTCCTTGAGGGCTTCATCATTGAAGGACAGGGTGACGGTAATCACCTTTTCCTTTTCCGCACGGTCGATGGCCATGACTCTGTGGTCAGCCAGCTGGGAGAGCTTCTCCGTGCGGTCGTAATACATCTCGTAGACCTTCTTCTCGTCCTGGGCATCCTTCTTGAGCTTGGTGACGATGGAACCGGTGGCCAGGATGTTGTCCTTGAAGGCCCAGCGCTGCTGGGGATTGTCGGAAACAACTTCGGCGATGATGTCCTTGGCACCCTGAATCGCGTCTTTGACATCGGTGATTGTCTCGTTGAGGTATTTTGCTGCTTCTTCTTCGAGCGAACCCTCTTTCGGAAGGGCGAGCATCCAGTCGGCCAGCGGCTGCAGGCCGGCGTTGATGGCATTGGCAGCCCTTGTCTTTTTCTTCTGTGCGTACGGGCGGTAAAGGTCTTCCACCTGTGAAAGCTTTTCACAGGCCATGATGTCCGCCCTGATTTCATCGGTCAGCTTGCCCTGCTCTTCAATCAGCTTGAGGACAGCTTCCTTGCGTTCGGCCAGTTTGTTCTGGTAATCGTACTGTTTCTGGATGTACAGGATCTGCTCTTCATCCAGTCCCTTTGTCTGTTCCTTGCGGTATCTGGCAATAAACGGAACGGTATTGCCTTCTTCCAGCATGGCGAGTGTATTCTTCACCTGGTCAGCTGTAACCTTCAGCTCCGCGGCGATAATCCGGATAATTTCCTCGTTCATATAAAACCCCCTGTAAGCTTCTATTCTATCACGAATCGGGGAAACGTTTCTTAAGATTTTCTGCTTTTGCGTATATATATCAAATTGATATCACAATCATGCGAATTCGATTCATTTTTTCATCAGAACCTCTTGACAGCAAAGTTTTTGGTGATATCATCTTGATATCGATCCAATTTGTATCTGATTGGCAGATGCAGAATCAGCCGGATTCCCGGTGCATCCGGCAGCGGTCGCGGGTATTCACGCACCGGCTTAACACAGTGAAAGAAACATGAGATAGGAACCGCAAAAGGGAGAAAGGATCCGTGGTCATGCGTACGGAAGTAAGACCGCAGCGGTGTTTATGCGAACCTGTGGCGGAGATGCTGCAGGCACAGCTGAAATTCAGCGAAACACTCTTTGCAGAACTGGAGAAATGGACGGAAGAAAAGCAATTTATGGCAGAAAAGAAACAGGTACCGCTGCGACTCAGCGAAGAGCTCTATTCAGAGCTGGCAAAATGGGCAGAAGAAGATTTCCGAAGCGTCAACGGACAGATCGAATTTCTTCTCACCGAATGTGCGAAGGCACATAAGAAAAGCGGAAGATACATACCTGAACAGGTAAGAAACAGTTATAAGGAGGAAAATTAAGGTATGATTTTTATTTTCGTATTAGTGGTTCTCCTGCTTCTGGCGGCGATCATCGCGACATGCGTGCACATCGTCCCCCAGCAGAGCGCCTACGTTGTTGAACGTCTCGGCCGTTATCAGGCCACATGGGAAGCCGGCATCCATCTCAAGATGCCGTTCATCGACAGGATTGTCCGCAAGGTGCTGCTGAAGGAACAGGTTGCTGACTTCGCGCCCCAGCCGGTTATCACAAAAGATAACGTCACCATGCAGATTGACTCGGTAGTCTATTTCCGGATCACCGACCCGAAGCTCTATGCGTACGGCGTCGAAAACCCGATCATGGCAATGGAAAACCTGACCGCCACAACCCTGAGAAACATTATCGGTGACCTTGAACTCGATGCCACCCTGACATCGCGTGAAAAGATCAACTCGCAGATGCTGCAGACAATCGACTATGCGACCGACCCCTGGGGCATCCTGGTCAACCGTGTCGAGCTGAAGAACATCCAGCCGCCGGCAGCCATCCGTGAAGCGATGGAAAAGCAGATGAAGGCTGAACGTGAAAAGCGTGCCGCCATCCTGACCGCCGAAGGTGAAAAGCAGTCCATGATCCTGACCGCCGAAGGCAAGAAGGAATCGGCCGTCCTGCAGGCAGAAGCCAACAAGCAGGCAACCATCCTCGCCGCCGAAGCGGAGAAGGAAAAGGAAATCAAGGAAGCGGAAGGCCGCGCCGCGGCAATCCGTGCCATCCACGAAGCAACCGCGGAAGGTCTTAAGGCCATCAAGGATGCCGGCGCCGATGAAGCGGTCATCAAGCTCAAGAGCCTGGAGGCGTTTGAAGCTGCCGCCAACGGCCAGGCAACCAAGATCATCATCCCTTCGGACATTTCCTCCGTAGCCGGTCTTGCCAAGGGACTGATTGAAGCGTCGAAAGGCTGATCATGTATGCTCTGTTCCCGCTGATCCCGATGATCCTGACCGGGCTGGTCATCATCCTTGTCCTGATCAGCAGCATCGCCAGGATCAGCTCCCAGAACTGGTCCGTCAGCCGCGGCCAGCGCGGGTACACGAAGGACTTTATCCCGCAGGACGCGGATATGGACCATCCGGCGAGTCATGCCAGTGACAACCTCAACGGTGTCCGCGGCGGCGTCATCCGGCATGACGATCCTGAACCCGGCTACGTCGTCCTGAACGGCCGCAAGCGCCGCATCAGCGACTGCAAGAACCTGTAAACAGAAAAACACTCCCCTCACCGAGTGAACAGAAGTGAAAAGGACGGTCAGTGCGTATCGCGCACGAACCGTCCTTTCTCATTTCTTTTCTTCCCACGTAAGCCCGACTTCAAAGGCCAGTTCGCCTGAACCCTTGATCACCCAGGCCTGCGCCTCGCCGGAATAGCCCATGGAGAATGTCATGGTGACTGCGGAAGGTTTTTGATCCAGCCGGGCAATGGCTTCGGTGCCGCTGTTGACGATGCCGGCCAGAACCGGCGTCAGCTTCGCGAAGATATCTTCCGCACTGCGGATACCCCTGCTTTCACAGTCGGAAAGGCGGACATCTTCAATCACGACATCCGCGTCGTTGATGGTTGTTTTCAGATACGTCATAATGCTCTCCTCACTGTATGCCCTTTTCCCGGGCGATCTCCTGCTGGTACAGCTTTGATTCCCTCAGGATCGCCAGATAGACTTCACGAAAATGTTCTCTGACCTTTTCATCGGTGATGCGCCGCGTATTGGCGGCGATGATTTCCGCCTCCCGGCCCGGCACATACACCGGCAGGTCATGCTCGATTTTATAGGCGATGATGGTTCTGACCGCTTCAAACCGTTTTGTAAACAGGGCGGCAATTTCCCTGTCGATTTCGTCGATGACTGCCCTGGCCTGATCTAGTTCTGTCATTTTTGTTTCCTCTGTCTGTTTATTTTACATCATTTACAGAAAAACCTGCCTGTTTCTTTTTTCATTCTGCGCTGTGATGTGATAAAATTCTGCCGTATAAAAGAAGAGGTGCAACCATGGGTAAGAATTTTGTATTTATATCACCGACATTCCCGCCTACGTATTATCAGTTCCCCCGTGCCTGGATGCAGCTGGGCGGCAACGCACTCTGCATCGGTGAAGACACCGAAGAAAACATGTCTCCCGAGATGCGGTCTTCGTTCACCGATTATTACCGGGTTGATTCCCTGATGGATTATGATCAGGTTTACCGTGCCGTCGCCTATTTTGCCTTCAAGTACGGCAAGATCGACTGGCTCGAAAGCAACAACGAGTTCTGGCTTGAACAGGATGCGAAACTCCGTACGGATTTCAACATTGCCACCGGTGACCATACCGAAAACGTCATCCGTTTCCGTCGCAAGAGCGGCATGAAGAAGTTCTACGAACAGGCCGGTGTTCCTGTTGCAAGATATCACCTTGCTTCTACATATGAAGAAGGAAAGAAGTTCATCGAAGAGGTCGGGTATCCGATCGTCGCCAAGCCGGACAACGGCGTCGGCGCCAATGCAACATGGAAGATCAGCAACGACGAAGAGCTGAAGAATTTCTATACCAGGGATATTAAGACCCAGTACATCATGGAAGAGTACATCCCCGGCTACATTGTGTCCTTTGACGGCATCACCGACCAGGACAACAACATCATCTTCAAGACCAGTCATACCTTCCCCGACCCGATCATGAACATCGTCAATGATGAGGCCGAATGCTATTACTGGTCGGAAAGGGAGATTCCCGAAGATCTGAACAAATACGGCGAGGCGGTCATCCACGCCTTCAACATCAAAGGCCGTTTCTTCCATACCGAATACTTCCGCCTGACCGAGGACAAGGCAGGTCTTGGCAAAAAGGGCGACCTCGTCGGCCTGGAAGTCAACATGCGTCCGCCCGGAGGCTGGACACCTGACATGATGAACTATGCCAATGACATCAATGTCTATCAGATCTATGCCAGCATGGCGATGTACAATGACGGCCTCTATGAGACAACAAGGCCGTATCACGCCGTCTATGTCGGCCGCCGTGACCGTCTGGAACACCTGTATACCCGCAGCCCCCTCGACATTGAGAGAAGGTTCCCGGGTGCGGTGCGGATGCACGGCTGGATGCCCGAGCTGCTGGGCGAAGCGATGGGCAATGAATACTATGTCGCCCGTTTCAAAGACAAAGAGAAAGTTGAGGAATTTATCCGGTTTGTACTGGAAAAGAGAGCATGAAAACAGAATACTTTAAAGAATACAGCCACAATTTAGGCCGCGACATGGAGTTCAAGGTCTATGGCCACGGCGGCAAGCCGATGCTGGTGTTCCCCTGTCAGGACGGCCAGTTCTTCGACTTCGAGGACCGGGGCATGGTCAATGTCGCGGCAGACTATATCGAAAGCGGCAGACTGCAGCTGTTCTGCTGCGGCAGCAACGACCAGAATTCCTGGTCCAAGGTCAATGACTGGGACAACCGCGGCCGCATTGAACAGCAGGAGAAATACTTCCACTACATCGTTGACGAACTGTGCCCTCGCATCCACGAGATCAACGGCTCGGACCAGAAGATCTACACGACCGGTTGCTCGATGGGCGGCACACACGCGCTGAACTTCCTGCTCAGACGCCCGGATGTCTTTGCCGGCTGCATCGCCATGAGCGGTGCCTATGACGCCAAGCTGTTCTTCAAGGGCTACAGCGATGACCTGGTTTACGCCAATTCACCGGTGGATTACATCAACGGCATGCCGTATGACCATCCGTATGTCGAGATGTACCGCAACTCGACGATCATCATCTGCTGCGGACGCGGTGCCTGGGAACACCCGATGCAGGAAGACGCCGCCCGGATGAAGGAACTGTTCGGCTATAAGAATATCAACGCCTGGGTGGATTTCTGGGGCTATGATGTCGCTCATGACTGGCCCTGGTGGATCCGTCAGTTCCCCTACTACCTGCAGTTTATCTGTTAACCACATCAGGGATCGGAAAAGCGATCCCTTTTGTTTGCAAACGGCCGCGAAAATGGTATCATTATCCCGCACTTGCGGGGATATGGTGGAATGGCAGACACGCCAGATTTAGGATCTGGTGGAGCAATCCGTGCAGGTTCAAGTCCTGTTATCCTCACTGTTACAGGCAAAAAGAGATCCCGGACTTCTGTGGAAGGAGAATGGGATCTCTTTTTTCTTTGCATCATATTCTGAGCTGTACCCGACCGCTTTCCGGATGATCTGCAGGCATCAGGCAAGAGCCTCAGAAGACGGAAAATGAAGCAGTTCATACTTGACATTATGAAAAGATTCCGGCCTTTGCAGATGGAAGGTCGGAATAATACTCAGCCGAGTCTTGTTATTTATGCACTTCATTCAGAGATCATCGGTATCATCGATGATCACCTTGATGACTTCAGCCGGTACGCCTGCCACAACGCTGTTGTCCGGCACATCCTTGGTAACAACCGCACCGGCAGCCACGACAACATTATTGCCGATCGTCACACCGGGAAGAATCATGGCCCCGGTTCCCATCCAGAAATCATTTCCGATTGTTACCGGCTTCGCGATGCCGATGTGGTTTCTTCTTTCCTTCGGTGAAAGCGGATGGCCGACGGTAATAATCTTTGAGCCGGGGCCAAGCATGGAATGGTCACCGATATAAACCGGCGCAATATCAAGAATTGTAACACCGTAGTTGGCAATGAATTCATCACCCACGTGAATGTTCAGGCCGTTGTCACAGTTGAAGACCGGATCTACACATGGGTCAGTCCCGACTGAACCGAACAGTTCCCGGATCACAGGAACCTTGGCTGCTTCATCATTGGGGTCCATGGCATTCAGTTTCCTTGTGAGTGTAATTGCCCGTTTTCTTCTTGCGTTGACCTCGCTGTCCCAGAAATCATAAGGAAGTCCGGCATCGAGTTTTTCTGTTTCTTTCATGATTCAACATCCCTCCTGGCCCGAAAGCATGACTTTGCATCCTGCATTTACGGCAGTGTTATTCTTTTCTTTCTTCGTAAGCAGTACGGTTTCGATTATGACCGCAATCAGCATGATCACGATTCCCGCAAAGGCAATCATCCTGACGCCGAATTGATCGATCAGGATTCCGCTGTAAGAAAGAGCGATCAAGGCAGAGAAGTTGTTATATGCGGCATCAGCGACATTATGAGCAATGTTTCTGACGGAAGGATCAACATGCTTCTCCACAATTTCGCGCTGTGTCGGCAGCATCACCGAGAATGAGATATTCCAGAAGACAGAACCAAGAATAATCATGAACGGAGAAACCGCAAAGTAAATCAGCATCATATCCGCCAGCAGTGCTGAAGACATGATCAGCAGCCTGACTTTGACGGGAATCCTTCTGAATCTGCCTGAGACAAAGATCAGTACTGCCTGCAGGGTAACGCCGATAAAGCTGTCCAAGCCAAGCATTGAAACATCACCGCCGACATTCTGGATGAAGACCGTTTTCATGTTGTTGACCGGGGAAACTGCCAGACCGCCCAGGAACAGAAGCACGATCAGAATCACGTACAGAGGGCTTCTGAACAGCAGCTGAGCGTTCCCCTTTTCCGTCTTTTTCACAGCTGTCTCTTCAAACGGCAGTTCCTTCAGGAAGAATGCCATAATCAGGGTAAGGATACCTGCTGTCATCTGCATCGGCTGGATCATACTGTAGCCGAATGTGTTGATGACCATGCCTGCCGCAAGCGCAGTCAGTGAATAGCCGAGTGAACCGATTGCTCTGGCCTTGCCATAGAGTGTGCCGTCTTTATGAAAGCTTCTCAGCATCCAGGCATCAAGATTTGAGCCGAGCGAAGAAAGCATAAAACCCATCACAGGATACAGTACAATTGCAAAATTCACATTGATCGGCGTGATCACTGTAATGACGGCGGCAATCAGGATGACGGCCATGAAGGAAGCGATAAATACCTTACGGTTTGTCTTCAGCCTGTCGCAGACACCGCCCCAGAACAGAGCGCCTGCAAAACATGTGATCATATATACCGCCAGCATCGTGCTCAATGATGAAGCGCTTAATCCGCATGCCAGGAAGTATGAAGTAATAAATCCCGTAAAGGAAGCGCACCATGCATAGAACAGTCCGTCCATCATTCCATATCTGAGAAATCCTTCTGTCTTCATATCGTTACCTCTTTTCTACGCCATTCATTTTATTCATCCAGCATCTTCGTTAATATCAGAATTATACGATTTACAATATGTATCTATTATCAACCATCTGCTGTCGTTACCAGCTTTGCGTCACAGGAAATCCGCTTTCCGGGAAAAAGAAAAGAAGCTTTCGCTTCCGTCTCTGACTTCTTTCAGTCTCTTTTCATATCCTGCATCAGGAACAGGACAGCTCTGTTC
>JAFWCP010000434.1 GCA_017536845.1 Solobacterium sp.
ACCTGATCACCGGGGAAATGGTCAAGGGCCGGCACAGTATTGATACCGTCATGTACTGTTTCGATTCGATGACCGGTGTTGTGACTGATCCTGAACTTGATGATTCCTATCCGGACGACACCGTTGGTTTTATCGAGTGTTTTCTGAATGGATACGGGAGTGAATGCTATTCCGCCGCCAACCCGCTGGTCAACGGGGAATCAGTGGTAAAAGACATGGTCGGCGCCCGGCTCAGAAAACCGGTTGATTTTAACGTCGGGCCGAGCTCATACAACATGCAGATGCATCCCATGGAACCTGATCCGCTTGGCCGGTATCCCGAACACTATGAAGGACACGGCTGCTGGTATATGAAATTCGATGCTGATAAGGTTGCCTGGCTGATCGAGAATGTACTCAATCTGTCGAAATCCGTGGCCGAGGCGGAACTGCAGGAATGCATGGATGAAAAATGGCTTTACCGGTATGACATCGGAAGTGATCATGCCTTATATGCAGACTGTCCTCCCTACGGTGCAGGCGGGCCGCCCCTGAAAGCGAGAATCAAATCCGTCAACATGATCTGGAACGTGTATATCGTTGACTATGAATTCGGCTTTTACAGCATGGAGGATGTCACGCAGGGGATCGGGAAGATGTACCTGTACAGGAAGAATTACAACGGTGCGGCATACTGGTCGATTCTGGCGGATGAGCGGAAATAGCAGTTGGCAGTAAGACTGGACTGATCATGGAGCATTTCAGAAGGGGGATATTGAATCATGTCCTCCTTTTTGATCCTGCCTTCTCATCAGCAGTCAGTAACCTGTGGGTGGACTACGTATCGTGATGATGATATGCATTGGGAAGAAATGCCGGCAGGAAGGGCATGGAGGTTCGCATCCGCTTATGAAAAGGATGCAGAGCAGGAAAAAGGAAGCACACATGCAGGATTGAAGACACATGACAGATGATCTTCAGAAGGCATCTGCGGGTGTCTTTTTTTACGGGCCTGACAGCTTCTGCGCAGAAGACCGTACAATGCTGAAACAGTTGGTCTGGACAGTGCTTTTTTGTCCGGGAAAGCCAAAGAGAACAGGAATCCTCAGCCAGGCTGTATGCCATTGCCAATGACTGTATACACAGGTTTTGATTATTTGTGAAATTATGCACAAAACGCACAACTGATAAAACAATCCATGTAATTTGTCCGGTTCGGACAAAGCTATTTCAGACGGAAAAGAGTACAGTATTATCACATCAGGGAGGAAAAACGATGAAGCATATCAACAGAATGGCTGCGGTATTCGCAGCTGCAGGACTCATGCTTGCGTCCTGTGCAAACCCGTCTTCGACAGCCTCTTCAGCAGGTTCTGCGGCATCTTCCGCAGCATCTGAAGCAGCCGGCCTGAACGGCAGCTATACAGCAACCGTCCAGGGCCGCAATGCCGAGCTGACCGTCGAAACAACATTTAAAGACGGCGTCATCACTGACGTCAAAGTGACTGACCATCAGGAAACATCCGGTGTGGCCGATGCCGCACTGACGGATGTTCCGGCAGCCATCGTCAAGAATAATTCCGTGAAGGTTGATGCCGCAACCGGCGCAACCGTCACTTCCGAAGCAATCATGACCGCTGTAAAGAACTGCATCGAGCAGGCCGGCGGCAATGTTGCGGATTATGAAAAAGAAGTTGAAAAAGAAGCTGCTGCAGAAGCGGAAAAGCTTACGGCCGATGTTGTCGTCGTCGGTGCCGGCGGGGCCGGCATCAGTGCTGCCCTGACAGCCCAGAGCGAAGGCGCGGATGTCATCCTGCTTGAAAAGGCAGCAACCCCGGGCGGTGTGTCCATCATCGCCGGCGGCCCGATGGGCATTGATTCCAAAGACCAGCAGGCAGCAGGCGTTGCCGGCACCTTCACGGTTGAGGAAGTCCTTGCCTACTGGCAGTCCTACAACTGCTGGATGGATGACGGCATGCTGTTCTACAACATCGCCAGCAACTCCGGCGAAACCATTGACTGGCTGGAAGAAAACGGCATGCCTTTCACCTTCATGGGCAACGAACAGGCTGCCCATGCTGAAGGGTTCCCGACTTACCACATCTATGAGGATCAGGAAAACAAGGCCGGTTATTACATGACCCTCGCCGAAAACTTTGAAAAGGCCGGCGGCAGAATCTACTACAAGACAGCCGGTTATGAACTGATCGCCGAAAACGATACCATCAAGGGCATCAAGGCCCGTTCCAATGACGGTACGGAATATGAAATCGCTGCGGATGCGGTTATCCTGTGCACAGGCGGCTTCGGCGCCAATGCGGAGATGATCGAAGAACAGGTCGGCTTCCCGCTTGAGACATTCACCACCGGCACCCAGACAGGCGATGGCGCGACAATGTCGCAGGCCATCGGCGCCGGCAAGGGCAAGACCATCCAGCAGTATCATGGCGTGACTTCCTACTCCGGTATCCAGACCGGCCAGGGCAAGGATGAAATCGCCAAGGCCATCTATCTTGCATCTTCCGTATGGGTCAACCGCAGAGCTTCCCGTTTCGCACCGGAAGATCTGAACTATGATACAGCGCTTTCTTCCAACGCTGCCGCCACCCAGGGCGAATATTACTTCTCCATCCTCAGCGAAGATATGGTCAGCAGGCTTGAGGCGGAAGGCGCCAAGGCGCTCAACGTCACCATTCCGGTTGCCTATGAGCCGACCATTCCGATGTTCTCCATCGACGAGCCTTGGACAGAATTCAGAGCAGCGCTGGAAGACGGTGTTGAAAAGGGCATTGTCTTCAAAGGCGAAACCGTTGAAGAACTGGCTGAAAACATGGGCGTTGATGCGGCAAGCCTGAAGGCTACCGTCGAAAAGTACAATGCGGACTGTGAAGCCGGCAAGGACAGTGTCTACGGCAAGGACAGCAAGTACATGATTTCCCTGGGCGAGGGCCCGTACTACGCGGTCAAGGCAAGACCGGTATCCCTTGGCGGGATCGGCGGCGTGCTGGTCAATTCCAACCTGCAGGTCATCAAGGATGACGGCACTGTCATCAACGGCCTGTATGCAGCCGGAAACGAAGTTGCGGAAATCTACAACAACTCGTATCCTCTGGTCGAAGGCGTCACTTTGATGACAGCCCTCACCGGCGGCAGAATCTGCGGCAAGGAAGCTGCGGCTTACGTAAAGAAGTAATAGAATGAGAAACGGAAGGTGAAAGACCCTTCCGTTTTGACTGAGGAGGTATTATGAAGGATCATCTGTTCCGTCTGATTGTGCAGTGCAGCACCCTGCAGGACTTTGTGGAAGCATCCTCCCGGCTGATCGGGATTCCGTACTGGGTGATGGATGTCACCTTCCAGGTTTTAGGCATTTCCGCTTCCGCCCTGCCGTATCGGGAAAAGCTTCTGAAGGATAAAAGCATCTATGAACAGGCAGCCGCATGGCTGAATGCCGGTTTTGAAGATGAAATCCGAAGGCTGGAAAAACCGGTCCGGATCCATGATGAAGGCCTGGCGGAAGACCTTACGGTATTCAACATTTATGTATCGGATATCCTGGCCGGGCGGATGACGTTCTTTTCCGGCAAAACGGATGATGAGACGGTGATGCTGCTGGCGCGGGCGTGTTCGGTATATCTGCGCACCCTGACAGCTGACAGCGGCGGGCTGATGGAAAACATGCTGCTGTCCTTGATTGACGGTTCCGTTTCTGCATCTGACGCGGAAAGGGCTAAGGAAATGAGCGGCTGGAACCTTCCTGCTCCATACCGGTTTTACCTTGTAAAGGCAGAAAGGGAAAAGGACGGTTCTTTCCTGAAAACAGTGGCCCATCATTTCCGGATGGCCCAGCCTCGCAGTGTTGCCGTCATACGGAAGCAGGAATGCATGATCCTGGCTTCTGACCTGTATCCCGCTGACGGGGTTCTGGAACAGTACGGCATCATTGCCGGCCGTTCCTGCCCGTTTTCCGATCTGGGCCATGTGCAGAGCGCCTGTACCCAGGCCAGATATGCCCTGGCTCAAGGAAAGGGAAAGATCAGGGCTTTCGAACCTCTTGGTATCCGCTTCCTGGCGGCATGTCTGAGTGAGCATCTGGACATGGAGATGTTCTGGCCTCCGGCCTTCCGGGAAATACGGGAATATGACCGGAAATACAATACGTTCTATTACCGGACGCTGTGCGCCTATTACCAGTGTGCCGCATCCAAAGAGAAGACAGGCAGGTACCTTGGTGTCCATCTGAATACCGTCAAATACAGGCTCGGGCAGATTCGCCAGCTGTTCGGCATTGATCCTGATAAGCAGCGGGAAGAACTCAGCTTCTATATCACGCTTTGCCAGGCACTGGAAGATTCCTGAGACAGGTGCTACCAACGGGTTTTTGAAAAAAGGTGTATGCATGATAATGGCATACACTCTTTTTGCTTCAGCAGGATTTTTTCGAGACTGCCCGCAGGGGGAAGGTCAGAAAGGACATTGGCGTATAATAATCTTAACAGGAGCATCTGGAGTGCTGAATGAAAAGGAGAATGGTTATGAAAAGAACATGGTATGCAGCGGCTGTTTCTGCCGCGATGCTTTTTGCCGTTGTGCCGGCCAATGGTCTGGACCATCTTGTCTGGAAGAAAAGTGCAGACGGCAAGGACTGCTGGTCCATGATTGCCATGAGTTATGCGGACAAATAAACGCCCTCTGATGCCTTTAAGGGCATTA
>JAFWCP010000435.1 GCA_017536845.1 Solobacterium sp.
ATGTTTATGGTTCTGGATAAGGCATCCTGTGTTCTTTCCGGATCATAACAGCCTGGCCATACCTGATTGACAAACCGGAGAAACGTCACAGCATCAAGTTCCTGATCATCCACTCTGTAATCCATCGTCGTCCCCTCCTATGATCTTCCATAGCGGCAATCTTTTTCCGCTTTTTTCACTTACGAGGCATATCATGCAGTCAGGACTGTTCTGAGAGCCTTTTTGCTTCTTTCTTTGTTTCCAGAAGATGCTTCATTGCCAGAATGGGATGATGGAAAATCATGCGTGGTCCAGAGAAACGCATCACTTCCCGTATTTTTTCCCGCATCTCGGGTCTGTAGCAATGAACATGGCAATTGGAACAGAACGTCTTGTTTTCCATAAACGGGCATTGATCACTGCGCCGGCAGGCATATGCTGCAAGGGCAGCGCAGTCCGGACACAGCCCGTTTCGTGTACCATGCATTTTCCTGCAGTACAGCGTGATCATCAATGTGACGACCTGTTTTTCTTTTTCTCTTTTCTTTCCCGGATCCTGTTTCATCTGATTTCCTCACTATAAGCCGGACCATGATGTTGATACCGATACCCCATGCTGCGGCAATCTGATACAGCCGCCACTGCAATGGGAATGAGCGGTATGTTTTACCGTATCCCGGCAGGCAGTTTCAGCACTTCCATGTTTTCTGAAATTGTTTCACCGGAATCCATGTGCTGATCCAGTGCATCCAGCCATAACTGCTGGATGTCAGACAGCCGGCCGCCGTACCTTTTCCGCTTTATTTCTTCTTTGATCAGTTCCTGCCTGATGGATTTTTCAGATGCCATTTCAGCAAACCACGGCAGCAGGATCTGATCAATTGCCTGCATGATGCTGTCAAAGCTCAATGCCGCAATTGTATCATCCGCATAATCCCACCAGACATCCCGATCACAGACCAGTTTCCCAAGCCTGCCGCCAAGGGCAAATGACAGGAAACGATGCGGCACATAAAGCGGAATGAGTGCATAGTTGACCGTTGCCGTCTTTGAGCCGTATTGTTCCTTCTGCAGGTCAATGTATTCCAGTACATCAATCCTGTTTCTGTGAAGGTAACTGTTCGTCTTGTATTTCACAAATCCTTTTTCTTTCAGAAACGCATCAAGCCTTTTCTTCTGTTTCTTAAAGGCGAGATCTGCCGCAGCTTTGTCGATCTGCTTCATTTCAGCATCCGACCTGACTGCCGTCCGGACAGTCCCCTGCAGCCGGTATATTTCCGTCACAATCCTTCCCCCCTCTGCCGGTCGATCATCCGTTTTCCTGATCCTGATTGCTCCGGATCATTTTTCAGCCAGGTAAAGGACGATGCTTTGATCCATGCTGGATGGCATCCGGCTCATGCCATCTTCCTTTCCTGCTGTTTTCTGATACGGATCAGGAACAGCCTGTCTTTCTGCCTGTTCCCGGATTTCCGCAGCCGAACGAAACGTCAGTTCTTTTTGCTGCTGTCAGATCCATCCGCCATGATTCCGATATTACAGCTGTATGGTTTCCAGATCATCGGGAATCAGAAGATTCCCGGTATAGTACCGAGATCCTTCTTCCATATACAGCTTTTTTCTTTCGGCCAGGTTTCTGTCTTCGGTATGGTACAGCAGCAGATTCCTGACCTGCAGTTTCTCAGCCAGCAAGCAGGCATCCTTGACGGTTGAATGATGCTTCTCATACGGATCAAAGATATCCTTCTGCGAATACAGGCAGAAGGCTTCA
>JAFWCP010000436.1 GCA_017536845.1 Solobacterium sp.
CGGTGTGGACCTTGTCAAGATCAACAAGGACAGGCAGCGGGGTTGCGGTTGTGGAACCGACAACCTTGCCGTCGACATAGTCCGCTTCGCCGATATAAATGGCCTTGACATCAATATCATCGAGAACACCTTCGGTGGTGAACATTCTGACATGGTCGCTGTGACCGTGGGTGACGATGAAGGTCAGCGGCTTGCCGTTTGTCATGGCTTTCAGGATTGCCTTGGCAGAATCATATTTCTCCTGGCTTCTCAGTACGTCGCCGCCGTCAATCATGACGACTTCATTGTCGGTAACAACAAAGTACATGGAAGACGGGTTGTTCATGACGCCGGTTTTTGTTTCGCCGGTTTCTCTGTCGATGTAATCAGGAATGGTGGCGCCGCCGGGAACCGCCTTGGTTTCCTCGTCCATGTGGTAAACGCCGTCTCTCATCTTTTCAACTTTGTAAGATCCCATTTCCGCATAGCCGTCTTTTTCCAGTGCTTCTTTGAAAGCGGCAATCGCGTCATCGGAAGGAGCTTCCCCTTCTGCCCTTACGGCCGTCGGCATCATGGCAAATACCATCGCCAGCGCGAAGGAAGCTGCAAGCAGTTTTTTCAACCAATTCATAATAATCTCCTTTTCGAAATTGTGATGTATGCCTTTTCAGGCCTGCGGACCATATGAAAACCGGATATGCGACGAAAGCGTTTTCGTCTGTTATGATGCCGGCGGCATCCACTGAATGCCGTTCCGGGAATATGATGATGCATCTTGGTCTAAGGATCAAGCGAGTGAAATCATTATAACACCGCCAGCCTGCAGTTTATCTGAAAGATCATATGAAAATTCTTTTCGGAAAAATCCATGCCGAAAAAGAGACGGCTGATTTTCATCAGCCGTCTCTTTATTAACTGTATCGATTGATACAGGTGAGGTTTTTACTGACGGATACCTGTCAGAGCATCGAAGGTATATGTCTTACCATCGATCTCGTAAGTGCCCTTGTACATTGCACCGGTGAGCAGGTCATAGTAGTAAACGCCGTTGTCGTTTGCATACCAGCCCTTGATCATCTGGCCGTACTTGTCATAACGTACCCACTTGCCTTCGGTTGCAGGATCTTCACCCTGGAAGATGTAAGGCATCCAGACTTCCTTGTCACGGGCAACAGCACCGCCGGCATTTGCATCCAGCCAGTACCATGCATCGGACTTCGGATCATAGATTTCACGGCCTCTTTCGACACCGTAGATTGCGTCTGTGATGTTCTGTTTGTCGCCTTCAACACCCTGCTTTTCGCCCAGTTCATACCAGTACAGAGCGCCGTCTTCCCACTTGAAGCCTGTGTAGAGATCCATCGGTCCGTTATCCCAGAGGTAGTCTCTGACGAAGTTTGTGAAGGATTCTCTCCAGACATACCAGTCATGGCTGCCAAGGAGGAGGTCGAATGTGTAGTCAACGCCGAGTTCATCGTACATCTTCATGAAGTCAACGGAGCTGATGCCCATGGTGTTGTTCCATGCCATGTCGATGTTGCCGGCTGTCAGATACAGAGTCTTGCTGTTGAGTGCTTCCACATTGACTGCTTCCTTCGCCGCATCCAGACCGGAGATACCGCCGGAGAAGCTTCCGAAGTAGTCGAAGACTTCCGGATTGTAAACTGCGAAGTTGTTGGTTGTCATGGAGCCCATGGACAGACCGCAGAACGCTCTGCCGGATGCTTCCGTATAAACGGAATAGTTGTATTCCACAAACGGAATGATGCATTCAACCGTGTTCTTGTAGATTCTGTCATAGTCCCAGCCGAAGTATGTGTTGTTCATTGTGACAACAATCGCTTCATCCGCAAGGCCCAGGGAAATCAGGTTGTCCATGATTTCGTTGACGGAGCCGATGGTGTACCATTCGTCTTCGTTGCCGCCGCCGCCATGGGACACGTAGATTGTCGGATACGTCTTTGTCTTGTCATATCCAGCCGGTGTGTAGATGCCGATCCACTGTTCGCTGCCGTCTTCTGCTGTGTAAGGTCTGTATTCAACCTTGCCGTGAGGTGTTTCGCCCGGATAGATGAATTCCTGGCCCTTGACTGCAGTAGACGCATCACCGACAAGCAGCAGGCTCCAGCCCGCATCACTTCCGCTCGGTGCTGCCTTCGGCAGGTTTGCAGGGTCATAGACCTTTTCCGCAACGGAACCATCGGCATAGGTGATCCAGTAAGCATAGAAGTACTGGTTTGCAGGGCAAGGGATCTGTACCTGCCATGTATCGTTGGCAACCTTTGTTAACGGATAGTCGATCATGCCGTTTGTCATTGTAGAGGAGCTGCCGGCGAACATGCCGTCTTCATAATGATATGCGTCATAGCAAGGAATGGAGCTGTTGTCAGCTGCACCGACATAAGAACCGACTTCGCTCTCCTTGTAGAACTGCCAGCCGCCTCTGATGGAAATGCTTTCGATTTCCTTGTCGGAATCGTTGACATATGTGAATGTCGCAACATACGGAGCTGCCCATTCTTCGTTGGTATTCTTTTCAACTTCAACACCTGCAGGTGACGGTGCATTGTTTTCCCAGAGATAATCCTTCGCGAAGATGGTGAAGAGTTCTCTCCAGACACCCCAGTCATGAGCGCCGCCGACTTCATAGTCAGAGTAGGCGATGCCCGCCGCATCCAGGTTGTCTCTGAACGCAGGATAGCCGCCCTTACCGAAGTCCATGCAGCCGTAGCCGAGCATGATGGAAGGAACACCTGCATCCTTGATGGTGCTGAGGTCGAGGGATCCGCCGTTGGTAGCAGACCAAGGTCCGAGATAGCCGAACTGGTCAGCCAGTGTGCTGTAAACGGATGTTGTTGTCAGGCCGCCCATGGACAGACCGCAGAATGCTCTGTCGGAAGGCTTCTTGCCAACGCTGTAATTGAATTCAATGTACGGAATAATGTTTTCCATCAGGTTCTTCTTGATGTTGTCCATATTCCAGCCGAAGTATGTGTTGTCCATTGTGACAGCGATCATCGATTCTACTTCGCCCTTGGCAATCAGGTTGTCCAGAATGGTCGGGATGTCACCGATGGTCATCCAGTCAGCTTCGTTGCCGCCGCCGCCATGGGAGACGTAAGCAACAGGATATGTCTTGGCAGGTGTGTAGCCGGCCGGCAGGTAAACGCCCAGAGGCTGGGTTGTGCCGTCAACTGCTGTGTAGGTATCCCACTTCAGCTCACCCTTCGGCGCATCTGTCGGCAGGACATATTCCTGGCCCTTGATGACATCTTCGCCGTCGACATACAGTAAGCTCCAGCCGCAGTCATGACCGTTGAACGGATGCGCTTCCGGCAGGTTTGCCTTGTCGAGGACCTTGGTTTCAAAGCCGTTCTTGATGACGTTGAAGCCATAGTAGTACATACCGGCATGGACAGGTACTGTCAGCTGCCATACGCTCGGTGCGACTTCGGTCAGTTCATATGTATAAGCTGTGCCGACTGCCGGATAACCGGTTTCGAACATGCCCTTCTTGAATTCATAGATGGACTTCATGTGCATGCCGTCGGTGTTGTTATCGTTGTAGTTCTTCCAGTCTTCTTCTGTCCAGTAGTTCATGCTGGAGGAGAGAGTGACCTGATCCGCATCGCCTCTGTAGGTGAAGGTTGCCTGATAATCTGTTTCAGCTTCCGGGAAGTCGGTGTTCTTGGAAACGACAACACCGGCCGGAGTCTGCTCGACTTCTTTGAAGAGGAAGTTCTTCGCGAAGATGGTGAAGAGTTCTCTCCAGACGCCCCAGTCATGCGCACCGCCTACTTCGTAGTCAGTGTAAGGGATGCCGGCCTTGGCCAGGTTATTGCCGAACGCAGGATAGCCGCCCTTGCCGAAGTCCATGCAGCCGTAACCGAACATGATTGCTTCCGGTGTGTCTGCGCCCGGAACTTCCTCGAGGTTCAGGCTGCCGCCGTTGGTAGCGGACCACGGTCCGAAGTAGCCGAACTGGTCAGCCAGCGTGCTGTAAACGGAGGTGGTTGTCAGGCCGCCCATGGACAGGCCGCAGAAGCCTCTGTCAGCCGGTTCCTTGGAGACGCCATACTTGGTTTCGATGTAAGGGATGATGTTTTCCATCAGGTTCTTCTTGATGTTGTCATAGTTCCAGCCCCAGTATGTGTTGTCCATTGTGACAGCAATCATCGGAACTGCGGAACCTTCCGCGATCAGGTTGTCCAGGATGGTCGGGATATCACCGATGGTCATCCAGTCAGCTTCGTTGCCGCCGCCGCCATGAGAGACATAAACAACCGGATAAACATTGTTGACAGGATCGAAACCGGCCGGCAGGTAAACGCCCAGAGGCTGTTCTGTGCCGTCAGCTGCTGTGTAGGTTTCCCAGCTCAGTGTGCCCTTTGCAGCATCGGTCGGCAGGACATATTCCTGGCCCTTGATGACATCTTCGCCATCGACATACAGTAAGCTCCAGCCGCAGTCATGATTGTTGAACGGATGGGCTTCCGGCAGGTTGGCAGGGTCAAGGACCTTTGTCACATTGCCGTCTTTCGTGCAGTTGTAGCCATAGTAATACATACCGGCATGGACAGGTACAGTGATCTGCCAGACATCGGTTTCCACTTCGGTCAGCGCATACTCATAAGCCTCACCGACAGCCGGATAACCAGTCTCAAACATGCCCTTTTTGTACTCATACAAGGACTTCATCTTCATGCCGTCTGTGTTGCCGGCATTGTAATTGTTCCAGTCGTCC
>JAFWCP010000437.1 GCA_017536845.1 Solobacterium sp.
GGGCTCAGCATTCCGATGATCCCGGCCGGTATGCATATGGCACTGAGGACCGGGGACGATGGTCCAAGCAGGAACACAGCCAGCGGTATGATTCCCAAAAGCATCGGCATCAGGCTCATGACAATGAACCTGCGCCTGCTGATTTTTTCGTGACAGACTGCAAACGCGGCGAATCTTTCAAGAGAAATCCCTATATACACCGTCTGGCCTCTGCAGTAACACACAGCATGCAGCAATTCATGAACCGGCATCAGAAACAGGCCGAGGAGAATCCCGATCGGCACCAGAGCAGGATCAGTCATTTTCGTTCCCAGCCAATGCCACTTGACATAGATCAGCAGAAGGCAGGCCAGAAACGGAATGATTCCATACGGGAGGCTGCCGGTGAAAATGCTGTCTGATTTTTCTGTTTTTACGGCATTTTCAGGCAGCGGTTTTTCAGGGAACTCGCTGTCCCATTTCTGATTTCCACACCAGATAATATGCGGCATACTGCACCTCACAGACCGGAATCTTCCGGAATGATTGAATTCACGTTTCCGGCAGGAAGGTAAGAAGGAATCCACTTCCCGCCGGTATTTTCTTTAATACAGGATTTCAGAACTGCCTTGCCTCCCAGGCAAAGACAGAAATATCCCCGGGCAGTTAAACCTCTGTATTCTCACTTAAGTATAATGGGCATTTCACATCTGTTTCCTCCTGTGGTTTTTCTGATTCAGAATCCTGCATCATCCAAGGCTATTAAGATATTCCTCAAACGCCGGTGTCCTGCTCCAGTACCTGATGCCCCAGTTTTCAAAGTTCCACTCGGCCATGTACAGATTGCATTCATAGTCCACATAATAGATCAGATGATCCTGCACGACAAAATTCGTGGGGAAATAATCGATGTTCAGCCCGGCCTTCATTGCCAGATCCGCCATTTCACGAACCTGAAGCAGAAACGGATCGACAGATATGCCATCGCGGATCATCTTGCATATCGTCGGCCCGTCAATGTATTCCTTGACAATGATTTCAGAAACATCATCGACAGAGATCATCATCGGCATTCTGATTCCCGCCTCTTTCAGTCGTCTGTAATCGTTTTTCTCTGCTTCGATCTTGTTGCCAAAGGTGTAGTAGCTGCAAGGCTCATGATGGATCTTCTTCAGAACCACTTTCCTGCCGCATGCTTCAGCAAGATAGGAGTATCCGCCTTTTCCGTGCCCCAGCAGCTTTATGATTTCATAATCCGTCCTGTTTACGGTGACTGTCATATTCATTTTTTTCCTCGCTGATCCTGATTTGAAATTCAGGAAATATACCATATATCGTTCTTCCTGCACATGCACGGCAATGATTTCACAGTACGCATTGCTGAAATCGTCCTGATCAGAATCAATACGTCAGAGCATCCATGCCCCGGCAAAGGTTCCCTGATTCCTTATCGGATGACTGTCGTTTCCAGAAAAGCCAGCATATGGCTGCAGCTGATCTCACTGTCGTCATCCATATGGGCAGAGTTTCTGAACAGCTCATCTGCGCTTTCGCGAACCTGCCGGGCAAAAGGACTGTCATCATTGTTTACGGCAATGCACAGTTCGCCAAGCCGATTGAAAGCTTTCTGATTGATATTGCAGGATCCTGTCATGATGCGTTTCTCATTCATGATGAGTTTGGCATGCAGCATATAGTCGGTCATGTACACAGACAGCTTTCCATTCGCCTTTGCCTGCCTGCTGCGAAGCAGTTTTGAAACCGTGAGCCGGTTGGCGTCATTATTGAAGTTTGCAATGCGGGGAATCAGGATTCTCACATGCACACCCCTGTCCAGGGCATGGCAGATGGCTGATATGCTTTCTCTTTCCGGTACAAAATACGCCATCAGTATGGTGAGTTCGCTTTCTGTGTCATCGATCAGCTCCAGAAAGCTTTCCTTCAGTTCAAAGGACCTGGCCGGCTCATTTGTATTGATCAGGAACAGATCATCTTTCTTCCGCGGACACACCCGCTTCTGCAGAAACCGTGAGCTGATTTCCGGATCACTGATTTTCACCATATAGTCAAAGTAGACCCTGCCCGCCAGATCGCTGAAGTATTCCTTATCCTCAATATTGATTCCTCCGAGTATCATGACCTGACGGTCAAAAATGTAATATTTGGAGTGATCAACAGTCTTTCTGCTGTCCTTCATTCTGACATTCGGGTGTTCCAGCAGTTTCCGGTACAATGTGCTCCGACCGGTCTCAAGCTGTTTTCTGTATTGATTCCTGTTGTAGATCAGGCCCAGAACATGTATCTGGATCCGGTCCAGAAGATCAGGGCTGTGGCAGAAAGAGCACTGGGATTCTTCTGCATACTCCAGAATCAGCCCGTAGCGGTCTTTTTCGATCGTGATCATGACTCCCCGGTCTGCCGCTTCCAGCAGCTCTTCGGCAATTTCAAGGCCGATCCTGTCTTCCCGCCAGATAAACATATGGATCAAGATTTCCTTTCTGGCCGAGCGGATCTGACTGATGATTTCGGGAAACGCATTGCGTCCGGTCTCAAGAAGACTGAACGCACAGGCATGATCCGGTTCCTGACTGATCTGATTTTTGCATAATTTTTTCTGATTCATGGTTCATCAATTCCTGCTGTTTTTTGCCATTTTTTAACTTTGCATATCAGCGAGCACATGCATCATCAGATAGAAACATCTTCTGACGCCGCCTGAACAGTCTGCCGCTTTCAGTTTCTCACTGACCATGACCGGATCATCAGTCCCGATCACATCCACACCGCAGCTGACAAGGTACTGTATATCCGACGGATCATCAGCGGTCCAGCAGAACACTTTCATTCCTGCCTGATGCAGCTGATGAACAAGAAAAGGTGTTACCGTTCCGATTTCCGCCGAAAGGTGGTCCGAATCTTCAACATATGCATAGTCACTCCAGGTCATCATCACAGCATGTGCAGTCGTCATCTCAGGATCAAGCTCCTTGATCTTTGCGATTGCCGCCTTCTCCAGCCGCGAGACCTGTGCCTGCGAGATGCCGATATCCTGCGCGACCTCGACCTGATCCGGCGGTTCCCCAGCGCGCGCGTGTCCTGGTCGATCAACACGCTGGACGAGGACTTCCGCAGGGA
>JAFWCP010000438.1 GCA_017536845.1 Solobacterium sp.
CAGCATGTCTTTGACAATTGCCCCGGCCGCGCAGAGCGGTGCGGTCAGCCTTCCTGAAAAATGGCCGCCGCCGGAAAAATCCTCATAGCCGCCGTACTTGACATATGCCGTATAATCCGCATGCGACGGCCTGAGCATTCTGTTCTCATAATCAGACCTTCTCACATCATGGTTTTCAATCACAATCGTAAGCGGTGAGCCTTCCGCAAATCCATCCTTGACGCCGCTGAGAATCTTCACCTCATCAGCTTCATGACGGGCAGTCGCGATGGCACCCCGCGCCTTTCGTTTTTCCATTTCCATTGCAATGGCTTCCGACCTGACCCTGACGCCGGGCGGAAGGCCGTCAACCACACAGCCCACCGCAGGCCCGTGCGACTCACCGAACAGCGTCACCTTCAGGTTTGTTCCGAATGTATTGCCCATCTTCACCCTCCTTTTGAGAAAAGACCGTACAGCAAGGTACGGTCCATGACTTCAGATGATGACGACCTTGTCGCTGTTCATTTTGAGATAATCTGCCGTCCGCTGCAGGGTTTCCTCTTCACTGACGCCGGCAAACAGCACCCGAACCAGATGGCTGCCGATTTCTCTCGTCTGACAAAGAGAACTGACAGCCTGCCCGGCAGCGCTGTCACGAAGCCAGAGGTCGCAGCCGTAAAGGTACTTTCCGGCCGGTTTCCTGGAGCGGAACATATGGTCCTTGTCCCATGTCTGCAGGAAAGCCTGCCAGCCTTCCTCAGGCCCGTCATAAAAGCCTCCCTTGACATCATAGATGCAGACCCCGACCCCTTCAAGATGCCGCAGCTGCTCAATTACAGCAAGCTGTTCTTCATTCAGCGGGATGTCCAGGATCTTCTCACAGCAGGTATTGGCCATCCTGCCGCCGAAGGCAACCGAACCGTTGTACCAGCGGTGAAACTTTCCGTGCATATAGGAACGCGGCCGCCCGGAAACGGCATAGACAAGGTTCCCCTGCCGGCGGGCAGACGTCAGCTTCTCTATGACTTCCTGTTCCGACCCTTCATCCACGTGCACAAAAACCAGCTTCATCAGATGCCTCCGACAATGATGGAATCGTCGTACTCGTTGATCTTGGCCTTGAAGCGTTCGTAGATTTCTTCATATCCCGGCAGGATCGAGTCATTGAGTTCGCTGAAGGGATAGACCTTGATGTTCTTGTTATTGCCGTCCATGAACGTATAGGACAGGTCGGCCCGGGGTTCAAGGATCTCGACTTTGACGTCATCCCCGGTGACAGTCTTGACAATCCGCACCGTCCCGTACATGCCGATCTTGTTTTCAAGGTTGAACTGGGCCGAGATCAGGTTGCCCATGGCGTAGTAGACGATCGTGTTGTTGACCCACTCGATCGGCTGGATGACGTGGGGATGGTTGCCGACGATGATGTCCGCCCCGGCTTCTGATAACCGCTGTGCCAGTTCGCGCTGTTCGTCGTTGGCTTCCATGGAATACTCTGTCCCCCAGTGCATGGCAACGATGACGACATCGACCATTTCATTCGCCTGTCTGACCTTTTCAACCAGCTCATCCTTACGGCCGTCATAGCAGTTGACAAGGTATTCCCTGCCTTCCGGGGCTAAGAGGCCGTTCATGCCGTAGGTGTAGTTGATCATCGTATAGGTGATGCCGTTGATTTCACGCACGGGGATCTCCTGCTGGGCTTCCCAGGAATCGTAGGTGCCGGCCATCAGGATCTGGTCGGACTTCGACTTCCAGTAGTTATACGAATTCAGCACAGCCACCTCGCCCCTGTCCAGGGTATGGTTGGTCGCCGTGGA
>JAFWCP010000439.1 GCA_017536845.1 Solobacterium sp.
ACTGGAGCTGGATCTACTTCGACAACAACGCATGCACCGAAGGCGACCTCAACTGCTGGAAGTGGCTGGCTGCGTACGAAGGCTATACAGGCTTCAAGGATGAAGAAGGCAACAAGGTTGTCCTGACACCGATTGACGGAAAGCTCTACTGGTTCGAAAACGGCGAGCAGCAGGGTGTCTACGGCGATAAGCTGAACATCTGGGATACCCAGTATGACAAGATTGAAAGAGGCCGTGAAATCTACGACCCGAATACCGATGCATGGTACTGGCTGGATGCCAATGACAACGGTGCAGTTGCCATTGACAAGGAAGTCTGGATGCCTTACATCTTCCAGGGCGAAGACCCGGCAACCGAAGGCAAGTGGGTACGCTATGACAAGTACGGCCAGATGATCAAGGGCTGGTATGCAAACGACAACGGCGTTTACTACTATGACCAGATCACCGGCGCAATGCTCAAGGGCACTCACGAGATCAACGGTAAGACCTATACCTTTGATACACTGACAGGCATCATGCAGTAAGCTCTGCTGTATGGTCTGATACGTTAAAAGGAAGATGGCCGACATGCGTCGGCCATCTTTTGCGTATTTAAGGAAGTTCAATTCGTCCGGATAAGACTTATCGTCCCATGTTCAGGCAGTATCATGAGAAGCCATATGTTCTTTTTTCGGGAAGAACGGACAGCTTCAGGCAGCTGACAGCAGTGCTTTTCACAGACCGTGCATCATGTTCCTGGCGGCAATGCGCTGCAGTGCAATGAGATCCGCATTCCCGTAAAGTCAAAACCGGGAAACTCCAGCAGTTCAATCAGGGGTTGAAAAATTTCAAATTTCTCTTTATTTGCGAATCGCACCTTTTGCATTATCATGATGTTGCCGGCAGAAAAGGAGAATCGTATGGATACATTAATGATTGGACAGTATATCAAGTCTTTGCGTAAGACGATGGGCATGACGCAGAAAGAACTGGCGGAGAAGCTGAACGTTTCTTTTCAGGCTGTCTCCAAATGGGAAACCGGCGATACATTGCCGGACACAGGCATTATTCTTGATTTATGTGATACGCTGAACACAACCGCAGACAAACTGCTCAACGGCGGACGCCTTGCGGCGAAAGAGCGCAGAATGATGCATCTGGAAGACGTGGTTACCGGTTTTCACTATCTGGAAAGCATCGGAGAGCTTTTCGGTGAAGACTGCACGTTTTTCACTGGCATGATCCAGGGGATCAACGAAACAATGAATATGGACCTGCTGGCGTATCTGAAGGATCCTGCAACGCGGGAAGTCATGTATGCGGAAGTGCTGATTCAGGGGATCCTTTCAGGCAGAACCGTAGATATGGAAGAAATCGAGGCAGGATTCACGAACAGGAAGATGGTTGAGACGATCCGGCGTTATTATGAAAAGGCTGCGGAAACGCCTGAGACAACGGTGTAAGTGAATCAGGAACACCCTTTGTCAGGATCTGGGAAATTATGTTTTCACCTTCATGCCGCAAGGCACATATGCGGTTACAGGCAGGATATATACCTTTGATCCATTGACAGGCATCATGCATTCAGAACTGCTGTATGATCTGATACGGTAAAACAGGAAGATGGCCGACAAGCGTCGGCCGTCTTTTTCTGTATCAGTAGGAAAGGACAGCTTCAGGGCAGACAGGAAATGATATCCGCGTACGGCCCGGGCTGGCGCAGGATCTGGCCGCTCAGGCGCAGGAAATCCATCAACACCGGCGAGGGTTCGTCAGGATACATGAGGCCATACGGGACGGTATAGGCCCAATCGACCGTCCGAAAGACAAGCAGGGGATGGACAGGGGTCGGGTTCAGGGCCAGAAGGCAGGCGTTTTCCCGAACGCACAGGTTGTAGGTATCAACCGTATAGTCGTCGATTTCGATGATTGTGAAAGAACCACGCTCCACAAGCTCGTTGCGGACGGCATCAGCATACTGGTTCAGCCCTCTTTTCGGAATGATGAGCGGTCTTTCACGCAGGTCGTTGACGGTGAGTTTTCGGTTCTGTGCAAGGGGATGGGTAAACGGCATTGCCATGATCTGGCATGACCATGTCAACCGCGACTGGCGGGACGCTTTCCGCTTGATCACCATGCCGGTCATGATCCTCATGGGGACAAAATCCCATTACGTTTCCGAAAAGCTCTGGGACTGGCTGAAGCAGATGTGCCCGCAGGCGGTATTCCATACCCTGGAAGGCGGCCATGGCGCTCATCTGGAATGTCCGGATGTATTCTGCACCCTGGTCAAAGACTTCCTGCTTGCCGGTCAGGATTCAGCAGCTGTCAGCGGGATTTCGGAATCGGACCGGGAGATGAAAAACAAATACGCGGTGGATGCATTGTATGCGGCAGTGGGAAAGACGGTAGCCATCATCGGCGCCGGCGGTAACTGGGGGGCTCACCTTGCTGTAGGAATGGCCCTGACTTCAGGCTGCAATGTTGTCCTTGTTGACAGTTCAGTCCGCAAAGAAGCTGTTGAAAGGGTTGCTGAGGACCTGAGGGCAAGCGGTGCCGAAGGAACAGTCAGCGTTGTCTGTCTGGATCAGGTTCCCGAAACCTATGACGAGCTTGCGGCAATGGTCGGCCCGTTTGATTCCGTGATGGATGTCCGGCATATCAACCGTGAGGAAAGCAATCGGCCGTATTGATGTTCTGATAAAATGAATACAGCAAGATAAGAAGTCTTGAACTGCATGATCGATGAAACCGGAGATGGCTGAGAAGGAGGGAATCATGGAATTACTGGAACTGATGAAAACAAGACGGTCCATCCGCAGATACAAAACGGATGCTGTTGAAAGAGAAAAGCTTGATAAGATTGTTGAAGCGGGATTATATGCGCCGAACCCGGGCGGC
>JAFWCP010000440.1 GCA_017536845.1 Solobacterium sp.
CCCTGATCAATGTCGAATACCTTGCGGACCAAGGAGAAGCCGTTGGAATGCACGCCGGAAGAAGCCAGGGCAATGATCACATCGCCGGCTTCGACGCTGTTTTTATCAAGGATGTCTTTTTCATCGACGATGCCGACGGTAAAGCCGGCCAGGTCATAGTCATCCACCGCCATCATGCCGGGATGTTCGGCTGTCTCGCCGCCGATCAGGGCACAGCCGGCCTGGACACAGCCGTCCGCGACGCCCTTGACGATGGAAGCGATCTTGGCCGGATAATTCTTGCCGCAGGCGATGTAGTCCAGGAAGAACAGCGGTTTTGCGCCGGCGCAGATGACGTCGTTGACGCACATCGCGACACAGTCGATGCCGATGGTGTCATGCTTATCCAGCAGCATCGCCAGCTTCAGCTTCGTGCCGACCCCGTCGGTCCCGGAGACAAGCACCGGCTTTTCCATGCCGGCAAAGCCGGGCGCGAACAATCCGCCGAAGCCGCCGATGGAATCAAGCACGCCGTCGATCTTTGTCTTTGCGACGTGTTCCTTCATCAGTTCCACAGACTCGTAGCCGGCTGTGACGTCGACGCCGGCCGCCTTGTAGCTGTCACTGTAACTCTTTGCCATATCAGAACTCCTTCAGCCTTTCCGCAATCTGCGCGTCCTTTTTGCGGACCGCTTCCTGCTGGGCTAATCTGTCTTCGTCTACCTTCTTTTTCAGCTCACCGTCTTCCAGGCCCAGGATCTGGGCGGCCAGGTACGCAGCGTTCTTCGCGCCGTCAATGGCAACCGTTGCCACCGGGATGCCGGGAGGCATCATGACCGTTGCCAGCAGGGCGTCCATGCCGTCAAGCGCCGCTGATTTTAACGGGACGCCGATGACCGGCAGGGTGGTATGGGCGGCCAGCACTCCGGCCAGCGCCGCGGCCATGCCGGCGCCGGCGATGATGACGCCAAAGCCGTTTTCTTCCGCTTCTTCCGCAAACCGTGCCGCTTCCGCGGGTGTGCGGTGGGCCGAATAGACATGCACTTCATACGGGATATCAAATCCCTCGAGGACCTTCACGGCCTTGGCCATGACCGGAAGGTCGCTGTCACTTCCCATGACGATGCCAACTTTTCTCATATCCTTCTCCTTCCATCACATAAGAAAAGCCCATGGTATGCTCATGCCACAGGCTTGTTTTCATATCCATAGCGCGTGCCTAAAACATCGCACGCAGAGTGCCTGATCAGAAATTCCAGAATCCCGTATGTGTCACGTACCATAAAACTCCTCCTTTTCTGAAAAAGCAATATTATGTTACCCAAAACGACTTCGAAAGTAAAGGAAATTTCCGGCCGTCAGAAGCCGGTACATGAAGCGTTTCGGATGTAAACGTTACCAGTCCGTCAGAAGTCGAAATCGATGCTGAAAGGGTCGTCTTCATCGGGGTTGTTGTAGCGCCGGCATTCATCCTGCCATCCTTCCATCCCGTATTTGATGTCGTCGGCAAGCTCCTCGTATTCCTCCGCATCCACCAGGCCATGTTCCTTCATGCATTTGTAGAATTTCTTCAGGCTGGCTGCCGTGGTCTTGATACTGGCGGGGGTGGACCACATGCATTTGCGGATAAAGAACCAGCCGAAATAATCACTCATCTGGCCCGTCCCTTCCCGCATGGTCAGCGCATCCGCCCGCTGCAGATAGGTATTCAGGAAAAAATCGACATTATTCAGATGTTTCCGGATCGTCTTTTCGCCCAGGCCGGCTGCCTTGAGGTCTTCCTCAAACAGCTCCAGCGCCTTTTCGTTTTCCGCTTCATTTTCTTTTACTTTCTTTTCATATTCTTCATAGCTGCCCATCCTGCCATCCTCCCTGTTTTTCATAAATATAGCTGAATCAGAAATATTTTACAAGATGTCAGGAACGGGAGTGATATAATGCACACATGAGGTAACGAAAATGCGGATTGTCTGTCTGGTGGAAAACACGCCCGGCAAGGCCGGACTGCCTTGTGAGCACGGGTTATCCTTCTACATTGAAACAAAGAAGCACAAGGTGTTGATGGATACCGGTGCTTCTGACCTGTTTGTGAAAAATGCCGAAGCGCTGACCATTGACCTTGCCAAGGTGGATACCGTCGTCATCAGCCATGGCCATTATGACCACGGCGGCGGTCTGGCAGCCTTCCTTGCTCTGAACCATACGGCCAAGGTCTATATACGTGCATCGGCCTTTGATGACTATTACTCGTTGAACCATGAACCGGTGAAATACATCGGGCTTGACAAAGAACTGGAAAGCCACCCGCAGATGGTTTTCCTCAAGGATGATACATACCGGATTGACGAAAGCCTGTTCCTGTTTGCCGGCATGGCAAATGAAAACCTCCCTTCTGCCAACAAGGCTTTGCGGAAAGGAGATGCTCTGGAACAGGATGACTTTGGCCACGAACAGTGCCTGGCCGTAACGGAAGACGGAACCAGGGTGCTGTTCTCCGGCTGTGCCCATCATGGCATCCTCAATATCATGGAACGCTGGCAGCAGCTGCGTAAAAAAGACCCTGACCTTGTCATCTCCGGTTTCCACA
>JAFWCP010000441.1 GCA_017536845.1 Solobacterium sp.
GAAAAGATCCAGGCATATTCGTTCGCCAACATTGACAAGTTCTCGACAGCAGGCCTGGTCACCCGCATGACAACGGATGTCACCAACCTGCAGAACGCCTTCCAGATGATTATCCGCATTGCCGTAAGACCCCCGCTCATGCTCATTGTCTCAGTGATCATGTGCTTTACGATCTCCCCGGACCTTTCCACCATCTTCCTGGTGGCGATCTTCATCCTCAGCTTCGTCCTGCTGGTCATCATGGCCAATGCCATGACGACTTTCAACCAAGTATTCAAGAAGTATGATGCTCTTAACAGCTCGGTGCAGGAAAATGTCCAGGCGATCCGCGTCGTCAAGGCATTTGTAAGAGAGGATTATGAAAACGAGAAGTTCACTTCGGCGGCCGGCAACCTGAAGAACATGTTTGTCAGGGCAGAAGGCATCATCGCCTTCAACAACCCGGCCATGATGCTGGTGGTCTACGGCTGCATCATTGCCTTGTCCTGGTTCGGTGCCCAGCATGTCGTTGCCGGCGCCATTACCACCGGCAACCTGACATCGTTGTTCTCCTATGTCATGAACATCCTGATGAGCTTAATGATGCTGTCGATGGTGTTTGTCATGATCACCATGTCCACCGCATCGGCAAAAAGAATCCTGGAAGTCATGGAAGAAGAGCCGGATCTCAAGAATCCGGAAAACCCGGTGATGGAAGTCAAGGACGGCGAAGTGGAATTCAAGGACGTCCGTTTCTCTTACCGCGCCGGCACCGGCGATTCGGTTCTGAAAGACATCACCCTTGACATCCACTCCGGCGAAACCATCGGCATCCTCGGCCCGACCGGTTCCGGCAAGAGTACGTTTGTTTCATTGATCTCAAGACTCTATGACGCCACCGAAGGCGAAGTGCTGGTAGGCGGGGTCAACGTCAAGGACTATGACATGACGGTGCTGCGTGACAAGGTGGCTGTTGTCCTGCAGCAGAATGTGCTGTTCTCGGGTACGATACTCGACAACCTGAGATGGGGCAATGAGAACGCGACGGACGAGCAGTGCAAAGAAGCATGCCGGCTGGCCTGTGCGGATGAATTCATTGAGCGTATGCCCGATGGCTACAATACGCACATTGAACAGGGCGGCGCCAACGTTTCCGGCGGCCAGAAGCAGCGTCTGTGCATTGCCAGAGCGTTGCTGAAGGATCCGAAGGTGCTGGTGCTGGATGACTCCACCAGCGCCGTGGATACGGCCACCGACGCGAAAATCAAGGAAGCCTTTGCGACAAAGATCCCTGATACGACCAAGCTGATCATCTCCCAGCGTATTTCCTCCATTGAGCATGCTGACCGCATCTTAGTGCTGTACCGCGGCCGCATCTCCGGCTTTGATACGCCGGAAAGACTGCTGGAGACCAATGATCTCTACCGTGAAATCTACAATACCCAGGTCAAGGGCGGCGGCGACTTCGACCAGGTGAAGGAGGCATGACCATGGCAGACAAGAAAAAGAAAACAAACCCGTTTAAAACACTGGGCAGAGTGCTGGGCTATGTCTTCCGCTCCTACAGCTGGCATTTCCTGCTTGTTGTTGTATGCATCCTGATCACCGCGTACTGCACCCTGCAGTCTTCGCTGTTTACCCGCACCCTGATTGACGACTACATCCTGCCGTTGATGGGGTCTGCCAACCCTGACTATGCACCGCTGGCCAGACGCCTTGTGCAGCTGGCAGCCGTGCTGCTGGTCGGTGTTGTGACAGCCTATTCCTACAACCGGATCATGGTCACTGTATCCCAGGGCACAATGGAAAAAATCCGGGTAGCGGTATTCACCCATATGGAATCGCTGCCCATCAAGTACTTTGATACCCATGCCCATGGCGACATCATGTCGGTGTATACCAATGACATTGATACCCTGCGCCAGCTGATCGGCCAGAGCATCCCCCAGATCATCAATTCCCTGGTGACCCTGGTCATGACCTTTGTCTCCATGATCATCCTCAGCCCCCAGCTGACACTGGTCTCGGTGGTGATGGTCGTTGTCATGATCGTCGTCTCCGGCAAGGTCGGCGGCCTGTCAAGAAAGTACTTCATCAAACAGCAGCAGGATTTAGGTGCTGCCAACGGCTATATCGAGGAAATGCTGAGCGGTCAGAAGGTGATTAAGGTTTTCAACCACGAAGGCAAGGCCATTGAAGGCTTTCGGGAAAAGACGGAAGCTCTGCATGATTCGGCGTCTAACGCCAATATCTATGCCAACATCATGATGCCGATCATGGCCAACCTGGGCCATATCTCCTATGTCATGATCGCCGTCATCGGCGGTGCATTGGCCTTGAACGGTCATTTCGGCCTGACCCTGGGCACGCTGGTATCCTTTCTGACCTTAAACCAGTCCTTCTCAAGGCCGGTCACCCAGATCTCCCAGCAGGTGGCTTCCATCATAGGTGCGATGGCCGGTGCCGGAAGAGTCTTTGAACTCATGGACCAGGAATCCGAATATGACGAAGGCTATGTTGAACTGGTCAATGTCAAGGAAGAAAACGGCGAACTGGTGGAAACAAAGGAAAAGACGGATATGTGGGCATGGCGCCATCCCCATAAGGCCGATGGCACCGTTACCTACCAGAGGCTGGAAGGCAAGGTTGATTTCTATGGCGTCGACTTCAGCTATGACGGCAGAAAGACCGTCCTGCATGATATCGACATCAACGCCAAACCGGGCCAGAAGATTGCCTTTGTCGGTTCCACCGGTGCCGGCAAGACAACCATCACCAACCTGATCAACCGCTTCTATGACATTGCCGACGGCAAGATCCGCTATGACGATATCAACATCAACAAGATCAAGAAGCCTGACTTAAGAAGGTCGCTTGGCATGGTTCTGCAGGATACCCACCTGTTTACCGGCACGGTCATGGAGAATATCCGCTACGGCCGTCTGGATGCGACGGATGACGAATGCATCAATGCGGCAAAGCTGGCCCGTGCCGACGGCTTTATCAGACGTCTGCCGGATGGCTATCAGACCATGTTAAAGGGAGACGGCGGCAACCTCTCCCAGGGCCAGAGACAGTTGCTTGCCATTGCCAGGGCAGCGGTTGCTGACCCGCCTGTCATGATCCTTGACGAAGCGACATCCTCGATCGACTCCCGTACCGAAAAAGTCGTGCAGGAAGGCATGGATGCCCTGATGCACGGCAGGACGACATTTGTCATTGCCCATCGTCTTTCGACGGTACGCAATTCCGACTGCATCATGGTATTGGAGCAGGGAAGAATCATCGAACGCGGCAGCCATGATGAACTGATTGCCAAAAAGGGCAGGTACTACCAGCTCTATACCGGCAACCAGATTACTGCCTGAGCATGATCCTTCGTATTGCAAGAGGATAAGGATCCCACGAATACACAGAAGAAAGAGGCTGTATGTGAACCGGGTATTCACCCGGAAGGCATACAGCCTCTTTTCCTTTGGATTCCTGGCTGGACGGGTCTCATGGATCTGTTCCGGACTATCGGCAAATAAACGGAATATTGCCGAAAGTCCGGAAGCAGGCGAAAACAGAGTTCATCCTGACTGAAATGAACATGTCATCAGAAGGCAAAAAGGACGGTCAGTTGGGATAGTGCTGACTGCTGTTGGTGAAAACAAAAGTGAATCAGACATTTTGATCTTGATACTTTTCCTTCTTCCTGTAAATTGGGGTCGTAAAAGGAAGGAGGCTATAGTAAGAGTTTCAGAAAGCTTCCTCAGCAATTGATGAGATGCTGATGGGCGAAGCAAGCTCTCTGGGATAGAAGAGCGCAATAATCAACCATTCATGGATGCTGCGGATTGAATGAAATCCTCTGTGCATCAATAATGGATGATTGGCAAAATTCAAAAAAATTGCCGAAAGTCTATTGACACTATTCGCAGATCCGCGTATTATACTGATAGACATTCGGCAAATAATAAAAAAATTGCCGAAAATCCGGAGGTGATTAACGTGGAAGAATTCATTGAAACTTTTGTAGCAAATCATCCGGCATTTACGACTGATGAGTTTGTTAATATGATGCAGGAAGAAAGACCTGCAATTGGACGATCTACCATATATCAGATCATAAAGAAGAAATGTGATGAGGGGATCATCACAAGAACAAGCAGAGGTCACTACACGAGCACTGTCAAAAAGAAATATAATTATTCCTTGTCAGAAACAGCAAAATCCATCAGTATTCAGATACAGCAGAAATATCCACTTGTGGATTTCCAGGTATGGGAACTATTCCAGATGAATGAATTTGTAAATCATCTATTCGCAAAGAATACTGTTTTTGTTGAAGTTGAGAATGCTCTTGACGAAAGCGTATTTATTCTGCTTTTCAGTCAGTATCCACATGTGCTTTTTCATCCTGATATGAATGAGTACTGCAAATATGCCGGAGATGAAACGATCATAGTCAGAAAGCTTTACACAGAGACACCGCCGGCTTTTGGAAAGTATCGGCAGGCATCGCTTGAGAAGATCCTTGTTGATTTGTTTGGAAGAGGGCTTTCCGGTTCGATGATTTCCCGTTCTGAGTATAAAAGCATCTATGAAGACGCATTCAATAAGTATAAAACCAATCAGGCGAGGCTTTTCCGGTATGCTCGTCGCAGGGGAATTGAAAGTGATATACGTGCCTGGATTTCAGAAATGACAAATATCATTCTGGAGGAAAATACATGATTGAGTGTACTGAGCATGCTTAAATTCCTTGCAGGAAAATGAATTCTTTCCAATTGTCCGCAGTTTCTATTCCTCTGTTGAGGCAGAATACATTTCCTGAAAATGCTGCCAGTCTGACGGAAAAATCTTTTTCCACTCGGGGCTTGTATAGCTAAGCCTGAATATTGTGTCAGGGAAAATGAGGCTGTTTGTGTTGTGAAAGAACGGTATCCGGATAAATGCGGGTCGAGGTAAATCTACCGGATTCAGACGCATCATATTCATGGATGACGGCAGCTATAAAGC
>JAFWCP010000442.1 GCA_017536845.1 Solobacterium sp.
CATCAACGGCTCGCCGGCCGGGAAGCAGAGCGTGACCCTGCAGACGGTGCTGTATCTGCGGAAGCATTTCAAAAATGCAGAATTTGAAATCCTCAACGCCGGCCAGCAGATCAAGATGCTGGAAAAGAAATTTGCCTGCGTCCCTGCTGCTGTCAGAGATGCCGACCTGATCCTGTTTGCCTATCCGGTCTATACCTTCCTGGTGCCTTCCCAGCTGCACCGCTTCATCGAACTGCTCAAGGAAAAAAAGGTAGATCTGGCCGGGAAATATGCCGCCCAGATTTCCACTTCCAAGCATTTCTTTGATGTCACGGCGGCTGATTTCATCGAGGACAATATCTTTGATCTTGGCATGAAATATGCCGGTGCCCTGATGGCGGATATGGAAGACCTGCTTAAGGAAGAAGGCAGAAAACAGGCCGTTCAGTTTTTTGAAAAGGTGCTCTGGAAGATGGAACTTGGCTATGCCGATCCATATCTCAGGGAAAAGAAGGCACAGGAAACCCATGCCGCACAGCCCATGCCGCCAAGGCAGATCAGCGGCTCAAAGAAGGTGGTCATCGTCACCGACTGTCAAAGTGAAAAGCTGCAGTCCATGATCGACCGCTTCCGCTCCCGGCTGCCTTATGAAAGCGATGTTTTCAGTATCCGTGAATTCGCCTTTGCCGGCGGCTGCCTTGGCTGCTTCCATTGCGCCAAGGACGGAACCTGCATTTACAAAGACGGTTTTGACGCCTGCCTGCGTGAGCATATCCAGGACCATGATGCGATTGTCTATGCCTTCTCAATCCGGGACCATTCGATGGGTTCCCGTTTCAAGATGTATGATGACCGCCAGTTCTGCAATGGCCACAGGACCGTTACCATGGGAAAGCCGGTCAGCTATCTTATCGACGGCGACCTTGCTTCGGAAGAAAACCTGGCAGTGGTACTGGCCGCAAGAGGCTCGGTCGGCCGCAATGTCTTCAGCTTTGCGGACAACACCGGCGATGTCAATGCCAAGGTCGATGAACTGGCGGAAACGCTGATCTATGACCTGGAACATGACTTCAGCCAGCCGCAGAACTTCTATGGGGCAGGAGGCCTCAGAATCTTCCGTGACCTGATCTACAAGATGCAGGGACTGATGAAGAAAGACCATGAATTCTACAAGGAACACGGATTCTACGATTTCCCGCAGAAGGACAAAGGAACATTGCTGGCAGGATATGCCATCAGCACTCTTGTCTTCAACGACCGGCTTAACAAGAAGGTCAGCATGCGGGATGGAATGTTAATGAGTTATCAGAAAGTGCTGAAGGAAAAGTAATATGGAATACGGCAAAGCGTATGCTGATGATATTGCCCGCCTGTGCGAACTCAGGATTGCCTATCTGAAAGAGGATTTCGGAGTCCTGGAAGAAACGGATGAAAAACAGATCAGAGGATTGCTGCCGGGGTATTTTCAGGAACATCTCAATCGTGACCTGTTTGTCTATACGGCTGAAGAAGATGGCAGGATCATCGCATGTGCCTTTCTGCTGCTGGTCGTCAAGCCGATGAGCCCGTCCTTTCTCAACGGGAAGACGGGGATGCTGCTGAATGTCTATACTGAACCCGCATATCGGCGCAAAGGCATCGGCCGCACCGTGCTGCAGGCTTTGATCAAAGACGCGGAAGAAATGGAATTCTGCAGTCTGGAGCTTAAGGCCACCGAAGATGGCTATCCTCTGTACCGGAAGCTTGGCTTTGCAAAGACGGCGGACAGATACCGCAATATGAAACTGAAACTGAGGTGAAAGCATGATGAATGAAGGACTGGGCCGTTATCTTCTCGAAAAGCTCGCCCGGCAGTATGAAGTGACGGAAGAAGACATCGGCAAGGATGCAAAGATGGACAAGGGCCCGATGCATTTCCGGGTGAAATGCTATAAGGTCAAAGATGTCGGCCACGTGTGCCTGCTTTCCATGAAGGCAATGTTCGGCCTTATGAAGATGGAAACAGTTGTTCTTTCTTCCCTGGAAAAGGACATGCCGTTATTGAATCTTGATACGATGCTTGTCGCCCGTAACAAGCTGCAGATGGCTGAACTGTATGATACCTCGCTTGGCTATGACGACCGCGCCATGCAGGAAGCGATGCAGAAGGTCAAAGAAGCTGACGGGGATATCCCGGACCGGGACACAAAACCTCATTGGTATGATGAACTGCTGTATGCCTGCACTTACGGCAAAAAGACAGATGCCAAAGAGGAACGGACGGAAATGAGCTGCCGGCAGTACATCGATCTGTTTGTTGA
>JAFWCP010000443.1 GCA_017536845.1 Solobacterium sp.
ATGAGACTGTTTTGTCTGGCTACTCTCATCTCCTTTGGAGGTTTGTATATTACCATCTGCCTGAAAGAACGGCTTGACCGTTTCAAGGCAAAACATAGGAAGAGAAAAGACCGCCACACCTGTTCGAAAAAGTAGCGGTCTTATCCGTTAAACTCTCGGGCAAGGAACAGCCGTAAACGGTGAACCTTTCCTGTGTTTATCCTAATCCGCTTTCAGAAGAATACAAGATCAAATCATCGAAAATCATTAAAATTGTCACAGGAATCATCTGGTCATTCGAATTATTTTTGTGGCATGAACAGAACGGCTGTTTTCTTTTCAGGCGTTTTTGCTGTATATTGATTGGCATGAATCGATGGATAACTGATATACACCTGTCACAGGATGACAGTGAAGCTTTATATTACCGGATGGCTTTTGAAGAGAAGGGCTACCAGATGCGGATGATGACGCATGACAACCTGCTGCTCTCTGATGCCGCCCTTGTTTTCTGCCGGAAGGAACTCTTTGTCCTGCCGGCCTATCATCAGTCTCTGGAAACATGCGTATCCAGAGGCATCCCGATGATCCTTGTCAATGCGGAAAGGCTGGAAGAAGAACAGCTGGCATATCTGCACCAGGGCACCTGTTTCCTTGTCAATGATGTTTCTTTCAGGGAACTGGATCTTCTTCTGCATCCCGTTAAGACAGAGAAGAAACACCCGGTCCGTGATAAGCTTATCAACCTCCTGTTTGCCGTACTGACCATTGTGTTTGTGTGTTTTCTCATCAGCGCCGGCATGCGCATGACGCCTCTGCAGCAGCAGCCTCAGACAAAGGAAACGGCAGTGGAAACGCAAATGATGGAACGGTACGGTTCCTGCATTGTCCAGGTATGGTCGATCAGCACGTTTGGTGAGGATGTCTACCGGGGGACGGGCTTTCTTGTTTCCGGGGATGGTGCCATTGTGACCAATGCCCACGTTGTCGACCATCCTTCTTCTACCTACAAAATCGTCAGCAGCAGCGTGACATATATAGCGGAAGTCATTGCCTGTTCGCCGGAAAAGGACATTGCCTTGATGAAGGCGGATATGCATACCGGCCAGTATCTCAGATTTGCAAAGAGCGATCCGGAAAAGGGAGAATCGGTCTATGTCATCGGCTATCCCGGTTCGGACGGCAAGACGGCTGTTTCCGGCATTTATGACGGCACCCGGGTCATGGGCAGTGAAGATGTCCTCTATGCGGCTGCTTATCTGAAGCTGAAGAAAGGCAACAGCGGTTCTCCGGTCCTGAACGCCAAAGGAGAAGTCACCGGCATTGCGTCGGCCATGTATGTGTTCAATGAAGACATCGGCCTGCTGATTCCGGCGGATATCTGCCTGGAATATCTGAAAGACCATATCTTCCTGCCTTAGGCTGTGAAAGGTTCACGCACTGATGATAGAATATTGAAAAAGATATGGAAAGGAGTGCATATGACAGTCAATCAGAATGAAGACCGGCAGAAGGTCTGGGAAGAAGGAAGAAAAAAAGCGAACAGGATCACCCAGGACGCCATGAAGAACTGGAATGAGAACCTGGCGAAGATCCATTATGTGAACCTGGCAGAACTGGATTATGAGGCATACTACGAAGGGCTGAAGGACCACAGTGAATTCCGGCCCAAAGCTGCCCCGAGCATGCGGAAAGCGGAAAAGGAAGTCGGCATTTCCGCCGGCATGAAGCTGAAGTCGCTGTTTTCAAGGGATGCCAGGGAAAAGGTCGCGGAAATGAAGGAAGAGGCCAAAGCCCTGCAGGCGGAAGAAGCCGCAAAAACCGAGGCGGAGAATGCCGAGGCAAAGAAGCGCTTTGACGAAGAAAAGGCTGCCCAGCATGCCAATATCGACGCCATGAAGGAAAAGTTCCTGGCCAGGGATGAAGACCAGGTCCGCGGTTACATCGTAAAGCTTCTGGACGAAGATGAAACAGAGCTGAAAGAGGATGAGAAGTACAGCGGCAATGCCCGCATCCAGGATCTGGATCCTGAAAACGGGAAGATCGGCCTTGCGTATGACCTGCCGGCAGCGGAACAGATTCCGGTTGTCACCCGGGCGGTGTATGACCCCAAAGAAGAAAAGCTGACGGAAGTCGAACTGCAGGGGAAGGATGCTTCGGCAAGAAGGACGGCAGTTGCCAGAGGCCTGCTGCTGCGGCTGGCCATCCTGCTCTATCAGAACGACAGGCTGAACCTGTTTAAGGATGTCACCCTGCATGGATACATGTACTGCAATGATGCTGCCTTCGGCAGGCTGGTGGACAAGGAAGTCATCCGCTTCCATCTTGACCGGAATACGTTTGATCAGATTGACCTTGCCCAGGCGGATGTCAGCGAACTGTTCATGCGGGTGCTGCGGCCGCTTGGCGAAGCGGACCTTTATGCCAAGAGCCCGGAACAGCTGCGCAAGGTATTGTGAATTTCAGAACAGACAGCAGATCCTTGTCACAGGGATCTGTTTTTTATACAAGACAATGAAAGACGGATGGTTACAGCAGAAACTGATGCTGTATGATTGTA
>JAFWCP010000444.1 GCA_017536845.1 Solobacterium sp.
ACTACAACAACTTCCTGGTCGGGGAAGGCGCGGCGGCCTGGGCGAAAGCCCATGGCTTCAAGGAGCGTGACAACCTGACCGAAGAATCCCGGAAGCAGTATGAGGAACAGGGAAGCGCCCAGCTGGAAAAGCTGAGCGCCTGGGAGAACCATGATACGGTATGCTTTATCGTTCTTGACGACAGCGGCATCTGTGTTTCCACCTCCACCTCCGGGCTGTTCATGAAGGAAGCCGGCAGGGTAGGGGATACCCCGCTTGCCGGCAGCGGCTTCTATGCCGATTCCAGATACGGTGCGGCAGCGGCCACCGGGACCGGGGAAGAGATCATCAAAGGCGCCCTGAGCTATGCGGCGGTCATGTACATGAGGCTTGGCTTCAGCCCCCAGGAAGCGGCGGAAAAGGCGGTTGTGGAACTGCATGACGAACTGGTCAGACGCAACGGGCACTGCCATGATATGGCCCTAATCGTCATGGACATGCAGGGAAATTACGGCATCGGGACCAACTGCGAATTCCCGTTCGTCTACGGCAGTGACAAAGAGACGGCAAGGCTGTTCCTGTCACGCTTTGTCAATCATCAGGTCATCATTGAAGAAGCATGAAAAAAATCCGGCGGTGCCGGATTTTGCTTTTTACAGCCGGGCGGATTTCCTCAGCAGGAAGAAGCCGGCGACAAACAGGATGGCCAGGGTGCCGACGGCAATGTTGACGGACTTGGTAATCGATACCGTAATGCCGATCAGGGTGGTGCCGAAGAAGGCAGCGCCCTTGCCGCAGATATCATAGAGGCCGAAATACTCGCCCGAAGTCTCCGGAGGGATGATCTGGGCATAGTAGGATCTGGAGAGCGCCTGGATGGCTCCCTGGAACATGCCGACGACAAAGGCCATGAAGCCAAACTGCCAGAGGGAATGCAGGAAGAACAGGGCGAAGAAGGCAACGAAGGTATACCCGCCGATGCATACGGCAATCAGGGTATGGTTTTCATACTTCTTCGTCAGCCGGCCGAAGACGGTGGCAAAGACAAAGGCGACAACCTGCGTCAGCAGCAACACCACCAGCAGGCCTATCTGGCCAAGGCCGAGGGAGGATCCGATGGCGACCGCTTCGTCGATGATCGTGGATACGCCGTCAATATAGAAGAAGAAGGCCAGAAGGAAGTAGAAGATCTTCTTTTCGTGTTTTGCGATGTGCACCAGGGTCTTGCCGATGCGGGAGAAGGATTCGGCAATCTTGGAGCCGGCGTTCTCGATGAAGTTGATCTGTTTATAGGTCTTTAACAGCGGCACCGTGACCATGAACCACCATACGGCAATGTTCAGGAAGTCGATCATGATGGCAAGGTTCAGAGGGATCTTGTTAATGGTGCCAAGATAATACAGGGCAAGGGCAATGACAAAGGGGATGCAGCTGCCGATATAGCCCCAGGCAAAGCCCTGGGAGGAAACGACGTCCATCCGTTCCGGTGTCGTGACGTCGGTAAGCATCGAGTCATACAGGACAAGGGATGACTGGTAGCATATCTTGGCGACGATGTAGGTGCCCAGGTACAGCATCCAGTTAGGCGCAACACCCAGAATGAAACAGCCGATGACCCCGATCATCAGGATGACTTCAAACATCGGCTTTTTAAACCCTTTGTTATCGGAAATGGCGCCAAGGATCGGGCCCAGGATGGCGACCAGGATGGTCGCGACCGAGGTAGCGAAAGACCAGTAGGCAAGGTACTGCACGGAATCCAGCCCGCCGTTCTGGGCCAGGGTGTTGAACCAGATGGGGATGATCGTGGATACCATCATGGTGAAAGCGGAATTGCCTACATCGTAGTAGATCCAGGCACGTTCCTGTTTGCTGAAAGATTTGAACATATCTATGTTAGCTCCTTGCAACTATTATCTTTCAATTATCCTTCATTTGCAATATTGCATAATTGTGGTTTAATAGACACTGAATGATTCTGAAGAAAGGTGAATCTCCTGTCATGAAAAAAATGAAGATCTGGGCACACCGCGGCGCCAGCGGTTATCTGCCCGAGAATACCATCCTTGCCTTTGCGGAAGCTGTCCGCATGGAGGCTGACGGCGTTGAGCTGGATATCCAGCTTTCCCGCGACGGCCAGATTGTCGTCATCCATGATGAGACGATCGACCGCACCAGCGACGGCACCGGCTATGTCAAAGACCTGACCCTGGCCGAATTAAGGCAGTACGACTACAGCCGGACCTTCCCGGAATACGGACCCTGCGAGATCCCGACCATGAAGGAAGTCCTGCGGCTTCTGAAACCGACCGACCTTACCATCAATATCGAACTGAAGACCGGTATCTTTGATTATGCCGGCATTGAAGAAAA
>JAFWCP010000038.1 GCA_017536845.1 Solobacterium sp.
AAGTAAAGCTAAATATATGGCTATTTAAATATATTTAGCCCTTGCTTCAAGTATGTCAAAAAAGAAGGCACTCTTTCGAATGCCTCCTCATTTAGACTCATTTCACTTACTTTGCGTAAGATCCGCAAGTATCGCTGCCTTTTTCATGTTTTTACCTCCTAATCGAATCTGGTCATTGCGATACGTGAGTTTTCGTTCAGGAAAACTCTCATCTTTTCAATTTGTAAATCTGATTTCAAATACTCAATCCAGCCAAATGACTTATCTGTCAAATACATGAGACCCATCACTTTACTTTCCTGCGCGTAAGCAGGAACACAACTGAGAGATGCTGTCAGTGTTATGGCCCGCTAATGTGCTTTAATACAACCTCCTTTCGATTAAGCTGTCAAAAGAATATCAAACAAATTCCCAAAAAAAAGATGCATTTCTTTGCATTTTATATCATTCCTTTTGCATCATTTCTCAGCATCCAATTCCATATCATATTGAATATCTCTGTTCTTTGACATTTGCAGTACTTTTCGTTGCCGCCTTGCACTGCTGGAAAATTAAACATTTTTGGGGGTGGTAGTTACAAATGGAATGGACATGTTTCCAATATCGTGGGACAAATAATCAACCGTTTTGGGCCATTTCAAATAACACTTTTAAAATTGTGTTCAAAGTGTCAATTTATCCCACGGTCGTTCGCGCATTATACTAGCTGGAAGTGTCCTCGTCCTATTTTGATTATAAAAGAACAGCCTCCGAATTCAACAACGGAGGCTGTGTTTATTTGTTTCCCTACATTTACATTCCCCCAAAAACTTTTGAGGCGCCGCGTTTTTTCAATACGCTTCACCGTACTCTTTGTATTTCTGATACAGCAGATTCACCTTGAAGTTTTCAGCATCATCAAGTCTGTATCCGTAGGCATTCTTACAATCCTCACGGTTCACCGAATACGCGGTGACATCAGAAACCAATACCCCGATGCCCTCATAGATCAGGATCTGTCTTCCGTCAGTACTGTAAATGCGCATAGCTGTTTGATCCACAGCGCCGGAAAGAACGGTATCTTTATATACTTCTATTGCCTTGAGGTCTTCCAGAAATTCATCTATATGATCCTGCAGACGGATTCTGTCGCCATTGACTTCAAACCCGATGGTCTTAACTTCAAAGTCATCCGGCAGGAATGAATACAGTGTATGAGCATCCTGGCAGAACGGGCCGGCTTTTTCGATCTTTCTGACCAGGCCATAATTCAAAGGTTTATCATCCTCTCTTGCCAGTGTTGAAGGCACATAGGAAACGCGGATTTCGTCCATGTCATGGAAGCCTTCCAGAAGGTCAGGATCACTGAGAAGAATGTCTGTACCGGCATCCTGATCCAGCAGCGGCGTGAAATGAATCATCTTCATTGCCATGCCATTGATGGGGTCTGGATAGTCAGAAACCGAAGAGAGATATCCGGTCATGACAACTTCCTCTTCCGCAGTTTCATGGTCCGTATTCTGATCAGCACTTCCCGTACTCTGTACTGAGGAGACAGCTTCCGTAGATCCTGCCAGACTTGAAGCGGTTGTCCCTGCAGGCTCCGTTGAACATCCTGCAAGCATTAACACTGCCAGGGCAACCGTGCATACGTTTTGATATAGTTTCTTCATAATATCCTCCACATTCAAACCTGAAGAATTATTGCTCATACAATTCTCCTTTTCTAAGCATCAGTATAGAATCGAATAAAAGCGGCTTCCACTATCATTTCTTTGACAAAATGTGTTATTTTGTTGCAAAGTGTTTGCCAAAGACCACCGAAGTACTGTTCCTCCAACATTTTCGAAGTATCATTACATCATTTTCTCGCAAATAGTATAATGATGCGTTCACATATGATCTGCGGAACAGCCTTGTAAGGGATGCCAAAAATATCTGTGTTTTAAAGATGTGAAACCTTTGTGTTGTATCTCTTGCATCTATGTTCTTTACATTCGTTATACAATTCTTTGCCCATACTTCACCGTCGCAAATGTATCTTGTATATTTGAAGACATTAAGGAGGAAATCATATGCTCTCATACTTAGTCAAAACAGCAATCATTATTCATCTGGTTATCTCTGGTTTCTTCGAAAAACCTGTTCTCATGCAGATCAATCATGTTGAGCGAAAAACACCTGCTGTATGCGCAGTCTTTTCATTGGAAGAGACTGGCCCTCAGGTATATACACAGCAAAATGAAAATGGCAATGGATTTACCATTACTTTTAGTTCTATGCCTTCGGTTGTTCAAAAGAAATCTGTTGCAGAAGGAGCACACTTTATCGAGTACACATCCTCGCTCTTAACGATGTCATTTATCATTCAGATTACAGGGAACAACATTACCGACGCATTCAGCCCTTCATTTTCTTCTTACCATTATACATATACTTCAGGAAATCTACACCTTTTATCATCAATGAAAGCGAAATATACTGCTTATTACGAAAGATTCTTTCAACAGTTCTCTTCTTCATTGACTGCAGAAATCACTTCAGCAGGTTCGTTATCTGTTGTATTCCTCTGACCATGAAATCTCTGAAATCCATAAGATTCGGAAAAGAACCGGGATAATAACAATGCGTAAAAGTCATCATGCAAAACAGTATTATCAGACCATTCGCAGTTAAAACATACTTTGATTGCCTGGTTTCGTACGCATAAACCATATTGATCAGACATAATATCAGGCCGATTTCATCAATCCATACACTCAATACCATCAATGAAGCAACTATGAACATCTGTATCATCTTCTTTTTGTTGTCTTTCTCAATTTCATACCTGGATTTTACCTCTTTAAGATTTACCAGCAGATGATTCAGAAGTTCCTTATTTTCTTTACTGGGCGTTTCTTTTAAATTCCTATCAGTTACTGATAGATCCATTTCAAAAAGATCTGCAGGCATGATATCAAGGGCAGCACAGATCGCAGGGATTTTTGCAGCGCTGATCAGTGAACGGCCTGTTTCCCAACTTGAAACCGCCTGCCTGGTTACATGCAGTTTTTCTGCCAGTTCAATCTGATTCATTCCTTTTTCTGTCCGGATTCTTTTCATTGCTTCGTTAATCTCACTCATATAAAACCTCTCAGAAGTGAATACGGAAATGGCGAAAAAAACTGATCAAGGCACTGACGAACGCAAGAAACAACACAAAAATAAACCACTTATTCTTTTTCGTCCGAATTGCCCAGGTAATAGCAAGTATATCCAGTAAAATGCCATTAAACCTGATGTCCATAACTATCACCAGAACAGCACTCAGAACCGCATACTCGCCCACGGTTATATAGATATCCTCCTTCTGACCCAGCAGATCTTGTGACATTTCCAGTGCTTTTCTTTCTTCTTCATTATCATCCGTCTCCGTCACAGCTTCTGTTGCAAAGAATACATTTGGAGAAATTCCGAATATCTGGCAGATGGTTTTGACATTATCTGCAGGAGGATCTGCAGCATCATCTTCCCATCTTTTCAGTGTTTGTTCAGATGTGCCGATCATCTCAGCGAACCTTCTCCTACTCATCTGATGGTTCTTCCTTATCGTTCTGATGGTTTCCCCAAACATAGTCTCCTCTCTTTTTATTACTATAATGCTAGTAGAAATTATTACATATACGACTATTTGCGTCAATATAAGCGAATGTGTTTTTCTCTATTATCTAATCGTTCACAGAATAGTATTTCACTGATTGCACGCCTCCTCACTTCCGAAAGGAGAGCTTTTTATGGTTAAACCGTTTCGAATCAAAAAGAAGTCTACGAATGAGATTTGGACAGAATCACCAGCAGACTTCGAAATCTGGCGCTTCAATTGCGGAGGGCTGGATGTTCACTCCAATCTGATTGTTGCCACTGTCGGTCTTACCGACCCGGAAGCACTCAGAACCCACTACGTACAGCAGTCATCCGGGACATTCCAAACTGACCTGAACGACATATGCACATGGTTATCCTCTTACGACTGCAAGGATGTCGCAATGGAAAGCACCGGTAAATATATGATCCCGGTTTGTGATGTCCTTGAAGAACATGGGATCACATATACTGTATCACATCCGAAGTACTGCAAGTCACCCGAAAATCACAAGAATGACCGGTTTGATTCGATGAATATCTGCCGCATGTACAAGCTCAATCTGATCAGGGCTTCCAACGTTTTCGAAACCTCGGGCATACTGGCATGTTCAGATCCGTAAAACTCTGAAAGCCTTGACTTTTCGAGCCTCCGGTATTTCAATGATTTTCAGAACAGACATGGTATGCTCACCTGTCGTCAGAACCTTGAAAGGAGGCGAGGAGCGATGGGCAAGATGATTGTAGTTGGCAATGACATCTTTGATGAGTTTATCAGAGATGACGGTTACTATGTAGATAAAACAGAACTGATTTATGAACTGGCAGCCAGGACTCGCAATAAGGTGACGCTTTTCACTCGCCCACGCCGGTTTGGCAAGACGCTTATCATGAGCATGATGGAGAGTTTCTTTGATATCAGCCGAGACAGTGCAGACGTATTTGCAGGCACAAAAATCCTGGTGGATCATCCGGAATTCTGCAAGGAATGGATGAACCGGTATCCTGTGCTGTTTCTCACCCTGAAGGATGTAGACGGTCTGAACTTCACTGACGCCTATGGAATGCTTGAGGGAACCATTTCGAGACTATGCATCAAATTCTCTGAACTGGCAGAAAGGGAAGAAGTCAATCCCGCAGATAAAGAAACCTTCCTGCGATTGATGCATAAAGAGGCTTCCTTAAACGAAATCAAGAGTTCCTTAGATACAATCATGCGGATGATGAAAGCTGTCTACCAAAAGCAGGTCATTCTGTTGATCGATGACTATAGTGTTCCGCTGGCGAAGGCGTCAGAAACAGGAAACAAAGAGTTTTACCGGCAGATGCTGGACGTGATACGCGGTATGATGAGCATCTCTATGAAAACGAATGAGTATCTGAAGTTTGCCGTCGTTACAGGATGTCTGCGGTTCTCTAAAGAAAGCATCTTTACAGGTGTAAACAACTTTGCCTGCTTTTCTGTGACAAGCCGGAAATTCAGCCAGTATTTCGGATTCACGCAGGATGAGGCAGCCGGAATGCTCAATGCTTTTGGCATGGCTGATAAGCTGGACCTTATTAAAGAGTGGTATGATGGCTATATTTTCGGGAACACAGAGGTATTCTGTCCCTGGGACGTTGCAAGCTGCCTGTCCGCAATGATTGACGAAGAGGAGGAGGAACCTCGAAATTACTGGGCTGACACCAGTTCCAATGCGGTTCTCAACGACTTTGTAAATCACGGCAGATTTGATGCATCAGAAAAGTTTGAAGTGCTGCTGAACGGAGGAACCATAACAGAAGACATTTCGGAAGAGCTTACCTATGACAATATTGCCGATTCCGAGAAAAACCTCTGGAGTGTGCTGCTGATGACAGGTTACGTCTCAAAGGCAGATAAAACAGCAGGAACAGGAAAACTGAAACTGCGGATTCCAAACGCGGAGATTGCCGGTCTGTTCAAGGACGCTGTTGTGGCAAGGTTCAACAAAAACCTGGATGCAGAAAGTGTAGATGCCTTTATTACCGCCATGTGGAACAAGGATGAGCAGACGGCCTCGGAAATGCTCACAAAGATTCTGTGGAACTCTATCAGTTACTTTGATTACGGAGAAGAGTACTATCATGGTATGTTGAATGGAATCTTCACTTCCCGTGGATTTTCGCCTGATTCAAATGACGAAGCCGGTCTTGGCAGACTGGATCTGCGCGTCAAGGATCGCGGTAAACGGGCTTTCCTGCTGCTGGAATTCAAACGTTCCGCAAAGGAAGAAGACCTTGATGCTAACTGTGATGAAGCAATCAGGCAGATCTTTGCGAAAGGTTACAACAAGGTAATGCCGGACGGTTACGAACAGCAGCTGATTTACGGCATTGCATTCTATGCCAAAACCGCAAAGGTAAAGGCCGTAAGATAAAAAGAAGTGCCCTCTTTCCGCACAGCCGGAAGGAGGGCCTTTCATATGCCTTCATTAAGTGTCCTGTATCTGAAAATGATCAATGATCAGCTTTTCACAAGGACGCCTGTATTTCTCAGATATTCCACAACCTGCCTGTCCGCCGGAAGGAACTCTTCTTCTTGCATCTGCTCAGCCGTTTTCCATTGCTGGGCAAGATGTTCTTTGAGATGCGGTGTTCCCTCTTCAATGCTGCAAAGGAAACAATCCATGGAAAGATGGAAGGGTTCATAGTCATGTTCCACCCGCATCAGGAAGGATTCCACCTTGATCCGCATATCCAGTTCTTCTTTGATTTCGCGGATTAAGGCTTCTGATGGGGTTTCATCTTTCTCAATCTTGCCGCCCGGGAATTCCCAATACCCTTTGAAATCCCCATAGCCGCGCATGGTGGTGAAATACCGCCCCTCATGGCAGATCACTGCCGCAGCAACTCTTACCGTCTTCATGCTTCCGCCTCTTTCAGAAATCTCTGAATTGTTTCCGAATATTCCTCTTTCAGGAAGAACAGGCTGGCCACATGATCAGCCCGTGATGCCGCGTGCATTTCCTTCTTCCCTTTTTCCTTTGCTTCATACAGAATGCGCATGTTTGTATAGGGCACAATCGAATCCTTGCTGCCATGGAACAGCAGCACAGGCACAGTGCTCTTTGCGACCTGTCCCCTGATATCCGCTTCCCTGAAGCCGTAGCCGGCACAGGCTTTTGCCCACAGGGAGGCACCGTTCAGAAGGAGTTTCGGCGTAAAGCCGACGATATTCTTCATGCTTGTTTCAAACATGACATAGGCATTGCGGTATCCTGCATCGGCAATGACCGCCTTCACATTTGCAGGCAGATCTTCACCCGAAGCCGCAAGAACCGTTGCCGCACCCATGGACTCGCCGAACAGGATAATCCTCGCCTCACTGTCTTTTTCTGTTACAAGATTTACCCAGGCCAGAACATCCTTTCTTTCCAGCCAGCCCATGCCGATATATTTCCCTTCCGAGTTTCCGGAAGCCCGCTGGTCGACTGAAAGAACATTGTACCCAAGCTCATGGAATAATACGCCAAAACCCAGGGTATCAATTTCCGTATGGGTGGCCCGATAGCCGTGAAAGGCAATCACATAGTCATGGCTGTCGTTCCTTCTGAGATACCCTTTTAACAATAAGCCATCGCTTTCCGCAGTCATCTCTTCTTCCGGCACATCCTGCATATACTCCCTGATGGCTTTTCCGTGCGCTTCCATATACAGGTGATAGGCATACTGGTCAGAATCAGGATGCGTGTAGGAATCATGCAGACGGGAAAGGGAACGCTGCCGTATGATATTGCCCATGCTGCGGCGGGCAATCATCGTGCGCATTGTTGTATAGGACACTGCGGCAAATATCCCGCCGCTGATCAATGCCGTTTCGGCGATGGTTTTATAAGTCGGTTTCATTGGAAATACCTCCGTTACCCAGGTATTGTACCCTGAAACACACCTTGCAGAAACAGCAATGATCAGGATTTGCGTCTTCTCTTATAAAACAGCGGCACTGCCTCATCTGAGACAATGCCGCTGTATCATTAATGCTTTTAAGACTTACTGCATGATACCTGTCAGAGTATCGAATGTGTATGTCTTGCCGTTGATTTCGTGCGTGCCCTTGAGCATCGCGCCGGTGAGCAGGTCATAGTAGTAAACGCCGTTGTCGTTTGCATACCAGCCCTTGATCATCTGGCCGTACTTGTCATAACGCACCCACTTGCCTTCGGTTGCCGGATCTTCACCCTGGAAGATGTAAGGCATCCAGACTTCCTTGTCCTTTGCCACAGCACCGTTGTCATTGGCATCCAGCCAGTACCAGGCATCGGTATTCGGGTCATAGATTTCACGGCCTCTTTCAATCCTGTCATACTGGGTATCCCAGATGTTCTTGGTATCGCCGTAAACACCCTGCTGCACGCCGTCTTCGAACCAGTACAGCTTGCCTTCAACAACCTTGAAGCTGATTTCGTTGCCTGCTTCATCCTTGAAGCCGGTGTAGCCGTTGATGCGGATCAGCTTGCCTGTTTCGGTATCACGGGCAAAGTCCTTGAAGAAGTTCCAGATGTATTCAGCTTCCGGCTTGTAGTTCCAATGCGCATGGTTCTTGATCGCCGCTAAGCGGATGATGGCGCCGTTTCTGTTGGAGAGGGTGCCGTCCATCATTTCCTTTTCACCCAGCTTGGACCACTGGACATTCTCCAGGGCAACGCCATAGTATTCGTTCAGGCTGAGGTCATAGGTTTCGGAAACCGGAATGCCGTTGACCTTCTGGTAGGCCTGGATGAATTCGAACATCGAGACATTCGGGTCAGCCATCGTGATGGTAAGATCCGGGGTGATGTGGAACTGGTACGGGGAGCTGCCGTCTACCGGGATCATGCCGAAGAAGTCATGGTCGCCGCAGATGTAGAGGTAAGGCACTTCGCCGCCTTCATAGTTCCCGGCAATTTCAAGGAGTTCCGTCTTGTCAACGCCCGGGCCGGACACAGCCGCCGCACCGGCGAAGACATTGCTGTACTTGACCGCATAGAGAGACGAAGCACTTGCACCTGCACTTAAGCCGGTGACATAGATCCTTGTCTTATCAATCTGCGGATACTTTTCTTCAAGCATGCTGATCCATTCAATCAGCTTATCGCCTTCCAGGCCGTCACAGCCGAAGAAGTTCGGGTTTGCTTCGTGGGTTGCGCTGTCAAGAACGACATCCTGCCATTCCGGTGCCACAACCATGAAGCCCTCCTGGCCGGCCAGTTCAACCCAGCCGGTTGTCTCGCCCTGGATTCTGGCATCGTTGCCGTTGCCGTGGAGCGTCACGATCAGCGGGACAGTTCCATCTTCCGCTTCGAGTGTGCTCTGCGGGATGTATTCAAACCATGTGTAGGATCCTTCGCCGTTGAGCGGTTCGTTGTAGTGCGGATAGTAGTTGACGCCGAAGTCATCTTCCATGTTGATGATCAGGGCATATAACGGATACGGGTCAGTCACCGCTGTGGCCGGAACATTGTAGAATTCCGTGACTTCGTTCATCTGCCTGTAGTTCTTCGCGAAGACATTCTTCCATGCGTTGGCATAGGCTTCCGCCAGGCTGCCGTCTTCACCGGTGACTACAACTGCCAGCGGGCTGTCGGTATTCTTATTGGCTGCTTCATACACAGCCTTGGCACCGGCTGCCGGGTTGGACAGATAGGCAGGAACAGGGATGTCAGCCTTGACATCGCCGATTTCACCACCGTATGTCATGATGCCGGCGACCGCATACGCCTGCGGCAGGATGCAGTTGTTCACGAATGTCGCACCGTCATCAATGCCGATGACCTTGACGTTGGAGACAATGCCCAGCAGGCTGTTGAACTGCTCAGCTTCCGCTTCGCCGTACGCCTTGCCGTCAAACGGTGTGACGACAGTGACGGAACCGTCATAACGATTGACATGTTCAAGCAGGCCGAGTTCATCAATCAGTGCTTCCGCTTCACTTTCCGTCTTTGCGCCGGCATAGACATAGAATGCCGGGGAAGCAATGTTGGAGAAGTCGGACTTTCCGGAAGAACTGTAAGCATAGGTGTTGGCACCGGTCTTGGCCAGATCGGCAGTGCGAGGTTCCAGTGTCTTGGCCAGCTGGGCCATGATCTTCGGGGCATACCAGAAGTAGTAGCCGGCCTTGCGGGGATGGATCGGGTCGTTCATGAAGAACAGGCTCAGATCCACATTTCTTGTTTCCGGGTCATTCCACATATCGACAACATCAATGCCCCACTTTGCCTGTACCTTGCCAAGCGCGTTGATCATATCTTCATACGCTGCCGCAAAGGAAGCCTGCGCTGCGACTGCAGATTCATAAGAACCTGTATACAGTTCCATGCCTTCTACTGTCAGATACGGGTTGATGTAGAAGAGAACCGGGCAGTTCCACTTTTCCTTCGCATAGGCGATGATGTATTCCATGGCGCCGGTGACGTTGGAGTAATCCATGTCATCCACATTGAAGGATTCGGAGAGTTCGCCGATTTCAATGCCATTGCTGGCGTCGTTGGTGGACAGCTGGACAACCAGGGCATCCAGATGTTCAACATCCTTTAACGCACCGTTCCACAGCTGGGTGATATAGCTGATTTCTTCTCTGACGCCTTCCTTGAGGGCAAGGGTGCCGCCGGAGATGGCCTGCTTGATGGATGTGCTGCCGGACATCTTTTCGATGTATTCCGGGAACGCCATGCCGCCGGTCGCAAAGCCGTAGGTAATGGAAGAGCCAAGATACCCGATGGTCTTGCCTTCGAGGTTCTCAACTGTGCCTGCTTCCACGTTTTCAACATTCAGCGTATCGCTGTTGCCGTTGAGCAGTTCGGCAACCTTGTCATAGTTGACATTGAGCTGAGCTTCCTTGTCCATTTCATCATAGATGGCCTTGATTGCCAGGCATTCCTGATGATCCTTTTCCACATCTTCACTGTCCAGCAGGGTATCCGGAAGGGCGGCGATTCTGGCGTTCAGGTCATCCGCCGCATCAAGCTTGCCGACGGATTCCGCCAGCTGGGCCATGATCTTCGGGGCATACCAGAAGTAGTAGCCGGCCTTGAACGGGTGGATCGGGTCAGACATGAAGTAAGGACGCAGGTCGTTGTTGACGTTTCTTGTTTCGGGATCATTCCACATGTCGACAACATCAATGCCCCACTTGCCCTGGATCTCATACAGAGCGGCAATCATGTCTTCATAGACGCCCTGATACTGCTCGTGCAGGATCTTGGCGGTGTTTTCATCCCCGTTGGCAAATCTGTCGATGGCGTCATCGGTCAGATACGGGTTGACATAGTACAGAACCGGGCAGTTCCACTTTTCCTTCGCATAGGCGATGATGTATTCCATCGCGCCCATGATGGTGCTGTAGTCAAGATCTTCTGCCTTGAAGGATTCGCTCAGTTCACCTACCGGGATGCCAAGGCTGGCATCGTTGGTGGAGAGCTGGACGACCAGGGCATCGAGATGCTCGACATCCTTCAGAGCGCCGTCCCAGAGCTGTCTGACGTAGGAAATTTCATCTCTGACGCCTTCAACAAGAGCCAGCGGACCGCCGGAGATGGCCTGCTTGACAGACTCGGAACCAGACATCTGTTCGATGTATTCCGGGAACGCCACGCCGCCGGTCGCAAAGCCGTAGGTAATGGAAGAGCCAAGGTAACCGATGGTCTTGCCTTCGAGGTTTTCAACGGTTCCTTTTTCCACATTTTCTACATTGAGCGTATCGCTGTTGGCATTGAGGAGTTCAGCAACCTTGTCATAGTTGATGCCTTCTTTTTCCTCATCGCTTAAAGCTTCATACGCTTCTTTGATGGACAGACATTCGAGATAGTCCTTCTCCACGTCCTCTGTCAGAAGCATGGATTCAGGAAGGGCAGCGATTCTGTCGTTGAGGGATGCTTCTTCAGCAGCGACCGGCAGCGGGAATAATGATACTGCCAGAGCAGCCGCTAAAAGCGGTTTGAAAGTTCTCATAAACTAATCCTCCTGTAAGTGCTTACATTTTACCATTCAAATACAGTACAGCGGCCGTTCTCTGGATGAATTGTTCATTCAGAATCTGAATAAAAAGTGTTCATTGTCGCAAGGTTTTCAGAAACACAACCTTATTAATATAAGGATACTCAGAACAGCTCCCGGCATGGACTCTCTGCCGTTCAGCCTGAAGGAGCTTCTGTGCTTCAGCCGGCAGAAAAGAACAGATGCATGGCGTTTTAAGCTGAATGATGCCGGCCGGCCAATGCGCATTCAGTTTTCCTGCGGCAAGGGTCATGCACAATCATCATTGTGAAGATCCATGTGTTTTTGATTGCGGGCAATAAGATTCAAAGAACCATGCAATGCAGTATCAACTCTTTCCGGACAATGCATGCCGGCTGCCTTCAGGAAAGGCATGTACCGGATTCAGAAGGGCATCATGAAAGGCAGTACCGTCAAAGCAGTACTGCCTGGTTTTCACTGATTTCCTTATTTGTTTTCAGCTGTCAGAGGCTGCACATCCTCGCAGAATTCAGCCATGAAGCGTGCGGTAAAGGGTCATGACATAGCCCATCAGCACATGATAGCCCATGTTCTGTTCTTCTATCTGGCCGATGTGGATGACATCGTCAAAGGCTTCTTCATCTTCATGATGATCCTTCACCGTCCATAATACCGTATGCCCACGGCAGGCCCGGGCCCGCTTTTCCCCTAAGCCGCCATACCATCGCTCCTGCAGGGAGATGAAGATGACCAGGTCGTCTTCCTTTGCTTCGCCGATCATCTTTTTCTGCATGCTGTGGCTGCTGAAGGCATAGGCGCTTTTGCCCATGGCCGTCAGCCGCAGCTGCAGCAGGTAGATGATCGACATGGCCAGCTGGGAGCCAAGAAAGATGATGCTGCCATAGTCGGAAAACCGATCCAGCATGACTTCAACCCTGGCCGGATCCAGGTCCCGGATGCACGCAGCCGCTTTGGCCATGTCATCAGCCATGGTCATCAGGGCTTCGCCGGGGTCAGCCCCTTCGGCAGATGGATTGCGCTGGCGCATGACATACTGCGACAGGGCAAGGTCGGCCTTGAAGGCCGTAAAGCTGCGGTAGCCAAGCTTCTTGATGAAACGGCTGACAGCCGGCTGGGAGACATAATACCTTGCCGCCAGCTTTTCCATGGACAGGTCGCCGATGGCTGCCCTTTCATTGATCAGCCCAATGGCAATCATTGTATCCGTTTTCATGTCGTCACCATAATTGGCAATATTCAGCAGCCTGTACAGCAAATACTGATCTGACATACTTTTTCTGAACCTCAATTATGATCATTATACATGATCTGCATTCACAGCGAACGGAAAAACGCTGTCTTCTCTGCGGCATGGTTCATGTTTATCCTGTGATGATTGTTTCTCATAAGGATACATTTTATTCAAAATTGAAATTCATTTTGCTTGCTTTCTGAACTTGATGGGGGTTATAGTATAAGGGGTGATTTGGTGTTTTTATTCCTGTTAAGGAAAATCTCCCCGCATGAAATTGTATTAGAAATCTGTATCAGGAAGGGGACAAATATTCATGAGTAAGAAAGTTAAGATTACAGAAGTTGTGCTCCGTGATGCCAATCAGTCACTGATCGCTACCCGTATGAAGCGGTCTGACTTTGAGGATATCCTGGAAACCATGGATCAGGCTGGTTACTATTCCATGGAAGTCTGGGGCGGCGCCACCTTCGACTCCTGCCTGCGGTATCTGGATGAAGATCCGTGGGAAAGACTGCGTTTTATCAGATCAAAGGTCAAGAATACGAAGCTGCAGATGCTCTTAAGAGGCCAGAATATCCTGGGCTATCGTCACTACTCCGACGAGACGGTCCGGGCTTTTGTGCGTAAGTCGGTTGAAAACGGCATCGACATTATCCGTATCTTCGACGCGCTGAACGACCCGATGAACATGGCGACTGCCATTGATGAATGCATCAAGGCCGGCGGCCATGCCCAGGGCACGATCTGCTATACAACCAGCCCGGTGCATACCTTTGAAAAGTATGTTGAACTGGGCAAGAAGCTGGAATCCATGGGCTGCCATTCCCTGTGCATCAAGGACATGGCCGGCATCATG
>JAFWCP010000039.1 GCA_017536845.1 Solobacterium sp.
ATCCCATTCCGTTCAGTTCCACAAGGTACATCAGGGAATCCCGGCGTGAATAATATGATTCCCTTCCTCCGAGTACCGTGTCCCCCCCGAAGGTGATCCGTATATTTTCTTACCTTCGTATTTCCCAAACGGAGATGATTCACCCTTCCCAGCCTCCAACACAGTTCCACAACCCTGATTGATTCTGATAATAGCGTAAGCATCCTCAAATGACATAAGTACACCAAATTCATTTAAAGCAACATCATAAACCGGTTCATATGAAATCATTGAATAACTATCCCATTCCGGATTTCCCTTTGAGAATTGATCCCATGCCTCTGCAGCTTCATTTGGTATGCATTTTCCCTGAAATAAAGATTTGGCATTTTCAGCAATTGTATATGGTGTCGGGAACAGCATATTAATTCCCACCATAATCGACAGAATACTTTTAGTGAACATTGTCCCCTCCGTTCTTATGCTGGTCATTGATTTGCCTGCAGGTTTTTTATTCAAATGCAACAAACAGCTTTCTTTAATTTAAGTCTAAATTTCAAAAGGAACATTTTCAACCACGAATTCATGCGTGTTAACATGACCGGCCGGTTTTTGTACATGAGCGGTCGGGAAATTCATACCGGCCGGTTCTTATCATCTCTTTATGAAGCAGTTGCTGATCAGCATCCAATCATGGTGATACAGTGCATTCATAAGCGGGCACAGTTTCATGTTCCAAAATACAGTTCAGGGAACAGCCCCTTCAGCAAACCTTTCCTGTGTTTATGCGCAAAAAGAAAAAGACACTGATGTGTCTTGTTCTTCTTACTGCGCTGTCGGATCGTACAGCTCGAGATCCGTGTAGTTGAAGTCGGTCGGCGTCTCTCTGCCGAACATGTTGATCAGGACATTCGCAACGTTGTCCTTGTCGTTCATCGAGTTGACCTTGCCGATCATGTTGACGAAAGAGCCGCGGAGTACCTTGACACGGTCTCCGACGCCGAAATCAACGCTGACGACCTTACCCGCCTGACCGATTCTTCTGAGGATGGAATCCATTTCATCGGGCGATACCGGGAACGGCTTGGCGCCGCCGCCGGAGGAGCCGATAAAGCCGGTAACACCGGGGGTGTTACGGACGACATACCATGCCTCATCCGTCATCTTCATCTCAACGAACAGATAGCCCGGGAACATGTTTCTCATCTTCTCGACCTTCTTGCCGTTTTTGACTTCGATTTCCGGTTCTTCCGCGACGACAATACGGAACAGCGAGCCTTCCAGGCCCATGGTCTGCAGTCTCTTTTCCAGATTGTCCTTTACACGGTTTTCATGACCGGAATACGTGTTGACGACATACCACCGTATTTCGTCTTCATCGTTTGCCAGAACCTTCTTCGTCTCTTCCGCCATCTCTTAAGCTCCGATACCGATTACTCTTAACAGCAGGGTTGTGAGGAAATCGCAGAATACGAAGAATGCTGCGAAGAAGCCGGAGAATACGAGCACTTCGCCGGCGTTGCGGGCGATGCCGTTTGTGCTGCCTTCAGACTTCCACTTCGGCCAGCGTACTCTCTTTGCTTCCTTCTGAATACCGCTGATGGTAAACCAGCGGTCCTTTGCAGGTTTGTTTGTTGTCTTTTTCTCTTCAGCCATAATGGGAAACCTCCTATTTCGTTTCCTTGTGGAGCGTGATCTTTCCGCACTTCTTGCAGAACTTCTTCAGCTCCAACCTCTTTGAACTGTTTTTCGACCGGTTCGTAGTATAGTTCCGTGACAAGCAGATTTCGCAAGCCAGGATTACCTTTGCATCTTTTGCCATGACGAAAAACTCCTTTTCAGCCATAGTAATGTACCACAAGCCCGATTCTGATGTCAACGCGAATATCACCAGATTTTATTTCATCACGGCATCCCGGATGCAGCGGCGGGCCTTGCCGAGCCTGTATCTGTACGCCCGCAATGAGATTCCCAGCCTGTCTGCCGCCTCCTGATGCGAGCAGCCGCTGATGTACAGCTCCAGAGCTTCTTTCTGAATTGCCGGCAGATGCTGCCGGGCAAGCTCCGCGGCATCCCTGGCCAGGAAGAAACGGGTGCTGTATTCCGGGTTCATAAGGCCGATCTCTGCCGCAAAATCCGCCACATTATCCACCGGCACACGGTCGATGGCGCGGGCATTGCGGAAAACGACATGGTCTATTACCTTGTTCAGCCGCCGCTCCAGCAGCAGCCTTGTATAGGTGAAAAAGGATGTTTCCTTGTCCCCGCGGTAGGATTCCACCGCGCTGTCAAAGGCGATGATCACCTCCTGCATCAGGTCTTCCTCATACCCGGCGATCGCATCGCCATAACGGTCCATCATTCCCCTGACGCTCCCTCTGAGCATCGGCATGAACATCTCAATCAGGTAATGGTAGGCATGCTCATCATTCTGCCTGTACATGTACAGCAGTTCATACGGGTTGTCATCTCCAAACATAAAAGAGGCTCCTTTCCTTCCAAAGGCAGCCTCTGTACTGTCCGATTATCCGGCTGCCAGCGGGAAACGGCAGCTGTGAATGTGGTACATCAGAATGCCGGCGGATACCGACGCATTCAATGACGAGATCTTCCCTTCCATCGGCAGGGAGATGATGTAGTCGCACTTCTCCTCCACCAGCCTGGACATCCCCTTACCCTCGTTGCCGATGACAAGCACGGTGTTGAAGTCATACTTCAGGCTGCGGTAATCCTGGCCGTCCATGTCGGCACCGACCACCCACCAGCCTTTCTTCTTCAGCTCATCCAGGGTCCGGGCCAGGTTGGTCACGGCCGCGCACTTCACCGTATCAATGGCGCCGGCCGATACCTTGGCCACCGTCGGCGTCAGGCCGGCGGCATTGGTCTTCTTGAAGATCACCCCGTCTGCCCCGACGGCGTCCGCTGTCCGCAGCACCGCGCCGAGGTTGTGCGGGTCTTCCAGTTCATCCAGCAGGATGAGCAGCCCTCTGTCGCTGACATTGCGGATCAGCTCATCCACGGTATAGGTCTGGTACGGCCTGATTTCGGCAGCCACGCCCTGATGGCGGTCGGTTCCGGTCAGCTTCGTCAGCATCTTCCGGTCGCACCTGTCCACCCTGACATTGGCCGCGGCGGCAAGCTTTTCAATCTCCGGATCCTTCACCGCCAGCATCAGCCGCACCGTGCGGTCATGATCGGTCAGGATCTGTTTCACAACGTTTTTCCCGTAGATCCATTGTGCCATACCTCTTCTCCTTTCAATGCGGCAGCTTTCGCCCAGATTTCTTCAATTCTCTGCTGTTTTTTCTGCATGTACAGACCCCCAAGAAGGGCTTCAAACCCGGTGGATAACCGGTAGGTTCCCACCGGTGTATTGTGGGGAACTGCCCCGGCGTGGGAATTCCGGCCACGCCGGAACCAGCCTTCTTCCTCTTCCGTAAAGAAGCCTTCTTCATGCAGGGCATTGTAGATTTCCGCCTGCGCCTTGGCGCTGACAAAGGCAATCGTGTGCTGCTGCAGCACGTCGCCGGTGCCGTCGCCTTTGTCAATCAGATAGGATCTGACCAGCAGCGACCACACCGCATCGCCAAGGAACGCCAGCGTCCTGCCTGAACATTCCGCAATGTTCATCAAAGCAGGCCCTTCTCCGTCAGTGCCTTGCGGTATACATCGGCACTGGCGAAGTCTTTCGCTTTCTTTGCGTCATTCCACTTGTCAAACAGTTCTCTTGCCTCATCATCCACAACCGGTGCTTCAAAGACAATGCCCAGGACATCCAGCATCTTTTCCACCGTGTTTTTCAACACCCCGACTGTGGAAAAGTCGATTTCACGGACACGCAGGGCCTGGTTCATGCGCTTGACCGCCTCAAAGATGACCGCATACGCATTGGGCGTGTTGAGGTCATCGTCCAGGGCATCCAGGAACTGACGGTACAGGCCATGGTCATATTCATCATTGAATATATGGCCGGCAAGCGCTGCCTTGATCGAAGCCTGGCGCAGCGGCGTCATGACCTTGTCCAGTTCCTTGCGGGCGGTTTCAATGGTTTCTTCCGTGAAGTTGAGTTCCTTGCGGTAGTGCACGGAAGCCAGGAACCACCTTGTCAGGTTCGGGCCGAGATTGGCAATGGCATCCTTGGCAAGGACGATGTTGCCCAGCGACTTGGACATCTTGATGCCGTCGATGTTGATCATGGCATTGTGGATCCAGTAATTGGCCAGGGGGTTGCCGTTCAGGGCTTCCGACTGGGCCGCTTCATTTTCATGGTGAGGGAACTTCAGGTCCATGCCGCCGCCGTGGATGTCGATGAGCGGGCCGAAGTTCTTGTTGATCATGACCACGCATTCGGTATGCCAGCCCGGTCTGCCCAGGCCCCAGGGGGACTCCCACTTGATGCCCATATCCGTCTTCTTCCATAATGCGAAGTCGTACGGATTTTTCTTCTGGTCGTTGGTTTCCACGCGGGCGCCGGCTTCCAGCTGGTCGAGCTTCTGGTGGGAGATTTCGCCGTAGCTCGGTACGGAAGAAACGTCAAAGTAGACATCCCCGTCCACCTCATAGGCGTGGCCGCTCCTGACCAGCCGGTCAATGAAGTCAATGATGGCATCCATTGTTTCGGTGACCCTCGGGGTGATGTCGGGCATCTCCACATGCAGGGTGCGTCTGACATTCTGGTAGGCTTCAATATACCGTTCGGCGATGACCTGTTCGGTTGTGCCTTCTTCAATGGCCTTGTTGATGATCTTGTCATCCACATCGGTGAAGTTGGAAGCATAGGTTACCGTATATCCTTCCGCTTCCAGCAGCCTTTTCAGGACGTCGAAGACGACCATCGGCCGGGCATTGCCCACATGGGCGTGGTTGTAAACGGTCGGGCCGCAGACATACATGTTGACATGGCCTTCCTGAATCGGTTTGAATTCTTCCATCTGCAGTGTTTTCGAATTGTAAAGTCTGATCATATACTCCTCCTTGCAAATAAAAAAGGGAGCCAAAAAGGCACACAGGGCGCGGTCCCACTTTTCTTTTTCCTCTGTACCTGTAACGCAGGCATGCGTTCTTTTCTACATATCGAAAAGACCCTCCCGGATGCACTTCCGCTTCACCGTCTGCCGGCATGCTTCCACCTGTGCACGCCTCTCTGTCGGCCGGTATGAAACGGTTCTTTTCCGCTCATCGGTTTAACAGGAATGATACTATCACGGTTGCCTTCCTTTTTCAATCACGGATTGGCAAAGCAAAAAGCGATGCGAAATAAACGCACCGCTCATTGTTCCTTATGCCTGTTCGGGAAGATAGAACGCGTAGATGGAATTGGCCACCCGCAGCCACTTTTCCATATCCGGCATCCAGATCCAGTCTCTGTCCGAGAGGATTTCCTGTTTGATCAGGGATACCAGTTCCGCATCGGTATACGGGCCCCATTTGGAACGATCCTGCTTCATATAGTACCAGACTCTATCCATTGTTGTTCTCTCCTCCTTCTTCACCGCCGCCGGGATTTTCTTCGCCGCTGTTTTCCTGGCTGATCGGTGAGATGAATATCTGCATGGTCAGATCCGAAGTGACGGTGAACTCGTTGTACTGTTCATCGGTCACACGGTAGCCGTCCGGCACAAAGTCGCTCATGTTGTAAGTTCCTTCCTCCAGCTGCATGTTCATCGTGTTGATGGAATCAATGACCGTGCCGTCGGTAGACGAGAAGGAAATCGAAACAGTGTAGCGCTTGACTTCGTATTCGTAGGTATAGGTGACCTTTGTCGGTTCAGACTGGATGTACTTGGTATCTTCGGATACCGCGACAATGCTGAGGTTGTGGATGGAACCGTTGACCGGCGCATATTCGGTCAGATCCAGACGGATGCTGTTGGTATCCGTGCGCTGGTCATCAAATCCGTCATAGCTGACAAGATAATAATTGGCATGGTCCACCGCATCCCAGGTAACATTCCAGAAGTTTTCTTCTCCCTGGGCCTGAATGTTCTGTACCTGCGCAAGCTGGATGGTCGCCTGCAGATATTTGTAAGTAACTTCTGCCGGATCACTCTGTTCAAAGCCTTCCGCAAAGGCGATGACCCTGACAAGGTAGGTCTGGCCGTCTTTCAGGGTATTGGCCGCCACTGACATGGAGTTGTTGCCGATGTTGGAAACCTTGGTCACCGGATCGGTATCAATTTCCACTTCATAATATTCAGCATTTTCCACTTCATTCCAGCGGATCACGATATTGGCCGTTGTTTCCGAGAACTCAATATTGGTGACCTGTGCCAGTTTTTCCGGTTCTTCACTCGGTTCAGGTGTTTCTTCCACTGCATCAGCCGAATACTGGCCGTTGTTGGGGCCGATGCCGACAAAGCGGCCGGCGCCGGACATGCCGACCAGCGTATCACCGTTGATGTCGATGTAGCGGATATCCACCCAGTTGGCGGTGGAATAGCCTTCTTCTTCATTCAGCGTATAAAGCGCTACCGTGCCGTCTCCGCGCAGGCCGGCGACAATCGAACTGCCGGCTGCGACATACTGGATGTTGGACCAGGAAGACAGGTCAAGCTCCTGCAGCGTATCCAGCTTGAAGCCCTGGGCTGTTCCGTCATTCTTGGCAAAGACGATCATGTTGTCGCCGATGGCACAGTCTTTGACGTTGGATACCCTTGACGCGACAACCGTAGCCGGTGAGACGTATACGGAGCCGTCATTGCCGACGCCGACGGTGACTTCATTGCCGGCGTATACAGCCTTGATATCCTTCCAGGTATCAACCGCGCAGGCAGCCACGCTGCCGCTGCAGGATACCGTGCCGTCCTTTTTCAGGCCGACAGTATGGTTCTTGCCGGCGGCTGTCATGACCATATCCTTCATACCGCTGCCGGAACCGTCGTTGGAAACGATGGTGCCTTTCTTCGTCAGGCCGACAAGCCGGGAATCATAGGCACTGATCTGGACGACATCTTCAAAGCCGTTGGTATTGACGGTGCCGGATTTGACCAGGTCTCCACGCCGGTCAAGATAGACAGAGAAGTAATTCCCTGCTGCCAGGCGGTTGATGTCGGTAATGGAGTTGTCCACGCCGCCGGAACGGTCGGACAGCAGCAGGATGGCGCCGGCGACAATTGCAATCGCCAGCAGGGCCACAAGCGCGATGATGATGGAATTGCGTTTGTTGCTGTTATGAGGCTGTTCTTCCTCTTCTTCCTCAACAGCTTCCATGTCAACCCTTGTCGCACCGTCATCCACGATCCGGTTGGCCGTTGTCGCGGAGAACTGCATGGAATCCATACGCCTGGTCGTGGCCAGGTCATCGTCATTGGTCAGGGTGGATACACCCATTGCGTTATATTCGCCGGTTGTCAGATCCTGCGTCTTTTCACTGTCGGGTGCATCGGAAAATTCGATTTTCGTATCCACCCTCGGTGTAACTGTTACTGTTTTTGTATTGTCCAGCATCTCATCAAGAGAAACCTGGAACAGGGCGCTGATCATCTTCATCTGGTAGATTGTCGGAATCCGGCTGCCGTTTTCCCAGCCCATGTATTCCATCAGCTGGATATTCAGCCTGTCCGCGATTTCCGACTGCGAATAACCATAATACTTTCGCAGCGATGTCAGCTTATCGGGGAGTTTGTTCGCCATACTTTCTTTCCTCCGTTTAATCATTTTATAGTCATTCACTGGCAATTTCAATCCGTTCAAAGCCGCACAGCCTGATGCAGGCAGGAAAAACAGGCTTCTTCAGCCATTTTTAAACATCTTGCCGGCCTGGATGGTGTGGATAATATCACTGCAGACGCAGATGGCAGGCATTTCATCATTGATGAAATATGATCTTGAACTTTTGTGTGAACTGTGGTTTACTAATGGCACTCCAGGGAACGGGTACAGGCAGATCATACAGCCGGCTGTCATAACCCCCTTCCTCTCATCTTTTCCCGGGCATTGTTTCCTGATGTCCCTGTATTATATGCGCGGTGCTTCCGCATTGTGAAAAACGAAACTGCCGGCCGGCGCGGCAGACTTTATCCTCCTCTGCGGCTTACCGTGCATATCCGA
>JAFWCP010000445.1 GCA_017536845.1 Solobacterium sp.
GAACACCCAGTTCCTGATCTGCGGCATCCTGTACCTGGTGCTTGCCGCTGTCGGCTTTCTGCTCAAAGACGAATAAAGATGGCTTTTACGCCATCTCTTTGACTTTCTCAATAAACAGGGCAATATGCTTCGGCATGATCTGGAATTTCTTGTAGATCAAAGACATGCGCAGCGGCTGTACCGGTTCAAACGGGATAAAGGCAAGGTCCGTTCCTTCCGTATGGATGATATGTTCGAGGCCGACGACGCAGCCAATGCCGTCTTCTGCCATCAGCGAGGCGTTATACAGCAGGTTATATGTTCCGGCGATGCGGAACAGATGCAGGCTGACGCCGTGGATCAGTTCACTGCCGCTTTCACGGTTAATGATCAGCGGCTGATCCAGCAGATCCTTCTCCGGGACGATCTGCTTTTTTTCCGCCAGCGGGGAATCTCTTCTGACATAGACGCCCATCCTGTCCTGATACGGCAGGGGGATGCATTCATAGCAGGAATGGTCGATATCACCGAATACGACTGCCATGTCAATCAGTCCGTTGTCAAGCTGATAGCCAAGGTCGCGCCTGTCACCGCTGGAAATGTGCAGGAATACATCCGGGTACATATCCCGAAACTGCCGGAACGCCTGGGTGATCGTATGGATCCCATACGTTTCACCGGCTCCGATATAGATGCTGCCGCTGATTTCTTCACTGCCGGCCCTGATTTCCTCTTCGGTTTTTTCGGCCAGGGCCAGAAGTTCCTGTGCTCGTTTCTGCAAAAGCCGTCCTTCGGCTGTCAGGGTCAGTGACCTTGCCCCGCGGATAAAGAGTTTACGGCCGAGCTCTTCTTCCAGCTCGGCAATCTGCCTGGACAGTGAGGGCTGGGAAATATGAATGGCCGAAGCTGCTCTGGAAAAGTTTTCTTCCCGGGCAACAGCCAGGAAATTGTTCAATACTCTGAGGTCCATACGTATCTGCCTTTCTGCGCAAAGCCTGGCCGGCTGGCCAGGCCATGATTCCGGAATCTTTTCCGAAAGGTCTGCCATGTTTTTGTTTTGATGATTGCGATCATCTTTGTCTGTATCGGAATCATAGCACAGACATCCAGATTCTACAATGAACCCGGTTGATGTCTGAAGCAGGAAACAGCCCGGATGCGGACGGCCTTGTAAACACGTGGCTGGTAAAACATCTATGCGTTATCGCTCACTGCCTGCCGCCGTATGCACCTTCTCAGGCTTTGGATGTGATATCATGGTGGTGCAGGAACCGGCAGACGTGCCTCTGTCGCCGGCTTCCATGCCGCAGTCAGCTGTATCAGCAGGTTTCTCTGCGGGTGACATGACAAGATATTCACTTCTTTGAGCAAAAATGCCTGTACCGGAAAACGGCATGGCATTGCGCCGGGAACATTGTTCCAAAGGGTTGAGAGGGAAACGTTTCAGCCTTCCGTGATTGAAAAAAAGAGCGTGAAAAACAGCATCACAAAGTGTTTTTCATGTGGTGCTTTTTATTTTTTTGCCGTTTTCTGTGCCAAGGAGGGGGGGAAGATGCCTATGAATGAACATGACTTGCAAAGATCCGGGTGCCTGATCCTGAGCGGCGGGAAATCCAGACGCATGAAACAGGACAAGGCAAAACTTGTCTATCATGATCAAAGCTTTCTGGAGCTTATCTGTGAAAAGGTCAGAGGTATGGGGACACACCGGTATATATCACGGGCAGCCAATACTGAAAAGGTTCCGGAAGATTTCATTGCCCTGAAAGATGTGGTGCGTGATGAACAGGGCGGGTTCATCGGGCCGCTGGGCGGCATTTATACCGGCCTGAAACAATGCCTCAGGGATGGTCTGGACGGGATGTATACGGTGCCTGTAGACCTGCCGTTATTTGAACGGGAACTCTTTGACCTGGTCAAAGAAGCGGCAGGAGCTGATCCGCAGGCGGATATTTACATCCTGGTATCAACGGATGGAAGGATGCACCCGACGGCCGGATACTATCGCAGCAGTGTTATTCACAAAGCCGCAGATCTGATCAATGCCCATGATTACCGGCTGATGTCCCTTCTTCAGCATCCTGGTCTTCATACGGTATATGTTCGAACAGAAAATGCGGCACAGGATCGAATGCTGTTCAATGTCAACACACCCGCCGACTA
>JAFWCP010000446.1 GCA_017536845.1 Solobacterium sp.
AATGTCCACGATTTTAAAAACCATCATGTTGCTAAACACGCTGGCCTGGCCGATCAGGAGCTGAGTATCATCATCGGTATGGATATTATTGGCCAGGGTGACTTCTGCGTAAGAAATCAGAACGGGAAAACAGTATTCTCCTTCAGCATGGAAGACAAGCAGTGAAGGCTTCTGACAGTGCGCAGACGAAAACTCCGGCGTTTCATACGTCGGAGTTTTTTTGTTTCTGGTAGTGAGTTTGGTAGCATTTTGGCATATTGCATTGATATACCTTGCTGTACGTTCCACTTAGACTCCACTTTTTTATTGTGTCGAAAGTGAACTGGCATCTGAAGTGCGTCTGAATGAGATGTCGGAATGTGTGATCCTGATCCTGGCAGACGTTTCCATGAGATGATGAACAGTCTTTCTTATGAATATCGAAGAAACGTACTTGCTGCTCCGTAAATAATGAGTATCACAGACGGTCCTGTATCCCGGCCGATGATCTGTTTGTCTTTGCCGTCTTGAACAGTCACTGCCGGAAACACTTTGAACTGCTGAATATAATTGTCAAAGGAAGAGTCTTCTGTCAGGACGACTTTTTTATTGGATGTTTCCGGACAATGGAACTGTATCTGACGATGCATCACTGATCTTCCTTTCGCCCTGATTAACTCGTCATTGACACGTATGATAATGAAACTGTACTTTAATGTGTTTTTAAAAGAAAATTCGAGTGTAAATCTTGAAATGTAAGCGAATGCTGGTAAACTATAAAAGGATAAATGGTTTACAAACATGAAGCATCTTGACTCAGGTAATGACCTGCCGGTGCTTTTCTGCCTGTAAAAAACAGAGGCAGGCTGAAAGGAAAGTGCATACGGAGTGCCTGGGATCTGAAAGTGTCAGTGCGTACTGTATCCCGGAACAGACCGGATGACACGGTCGGCTGGCTCTGCCGGGATTGACGGCAGTAAAACTCCGAAGATAAGGCTTTTCATCACTGGTCATATGAGGAGCCCGCAGGTGCGGGAAAGGGGATACATTTCATTTTCAGGAGGGGATATCCATGGAGAACGGAAGGGAGACAAACAGATTTCAAAGTGTTCTTAAAGCATATCATTATAAAAGAAGAACTCAGTTCATAGCGGTTTTTCTGTCTGCGATTGTCATGATCTCGGTTGTTTTCAGCATGACGCAGATGGCGGACGCGACCAACATTTCCGCAACCTGCGGCTATCTGGAACACAGGCATACCGGTGAATGCTATTACCGTCGTCTTGTCTGTACGGAGACTGCTTCGGATCATATGCATGACGAGAGCTGTTTCGAATATGTGCTGATCTGCGGCAAGCATGCCCATGTCCATAATGCCTCATGCTTTACAAGCCAGGGCTCAGGACATTTCCTGTCGCTGCTAGAACTGTTCTCGCCGATTGCCCAGAATGCGCCGGAACAGGTGATCATCAACCCTGTCCCTCAGACAGTCGTGCCGGATGCGCAGATCATCCATCCGCAGATCATCCCGGAAGCTGTCAAGGAGAGCATCGAAAAGAAAGAAGAAAACAGGACCGCGGAAACGGAAGCACCTGTTTTACAGCCCGTTAAGGACAGCGGGCCTGAGGCTGCTGTTACTGAGGAAAATCAGGAAGCAGCAGCGGAAAACGCAGTTCAAGAAAGTGCCGGGGAAACGGCAGTGCCTGCCGCTGAACCGTTTGCGGAAACACCTGCTCCCACTGTCGAAGAACATAGCATCCATCAGGAAGAGACAGTTGAGCTTATGCCGCTGCAGGATCTGCCGGAAGAACCGGTAATCGGGATTGAGGAACCGGTATCCGATGACCTGACCGAAGCCGTCGAAGCAAGAGACCCTGCCAGAGTTGAGTATCTGAATGTATCACCCGTACTGGTAAAGCCCGGTGCTGTCATGACATTTGACTATCAGACAGAAAATGCATCAGAGCTTCAGTATACGGTGTCTTTAAACGGCGAAGAAGTTGAAAGCGGCATGGTAAGCGATGACCATCAGATGACATGGTCTTCTTTCCGGGCGGGCGAATACACCTTCGTCCTGACGGCGCTGGATGAAAACGGAAACAGCGATTCAGCTTCGGTCAGCGCGGTTGTCTATGACAGCCCCGACAATGCCTGGCTGACAGCATTGAAGAATGTCAGCCTGACCGGTTCCTGGCAGCAGGATGTCGTCAGCATTGCCCTGGCGGAAGAGGGGTATCCGGTTAAGGATATGACCGCACTGGACGATCAGAACGGCCTTCTGGACGGCAGCGGGTCAGCAGACGGATTTGTCCGTTTTGTCTTCAGCTGTGCCGGCATCCGGCCTGATCTGACCAGCGGCTATTACCGGCCGGGAAGAGAAGGCATTGACGTCGGTGACATTATCTGTCTTGACTACCAGGGCGACAATGTGCCTGACCACTATGGCATTGTGACGGAAAAAGAAGAAAACAGAATCCAGGTCATGGAAGACAATTCCTATGGCCTGGCAGCCAGAGGCTGGTATTCCCTGCAGGATGAAGCCATTGCCGGCTATACGGACCTGGCGGCGCTGGCCTATGACTATCAGCCGTATGAACTGGCATATGAAGGCAGTGGATTTGCCGTTTCCGTCTATGGGTATCGTGCGTCCGGCCTGGCGGAAGACACCGCAGTGGAAGTCTTCGGCATTGACCATGAAACAGAGCATGACCTTGGTGAAGACAGAAGGCTGCTTGCTTCAGAAAGCTATGACCTTGCCTTCTTCAGCAATACGGGGGAAAGGGTATACCCGGAGCGGGAAGTCCGTGTATGCGTCCGCAGCGATGATGACCATACGCTTTTCTTCGGCCATGACTTCGGTGTCTGGAAAAAGGACCATCTGGAATACAGGGGGACGCAGAATTTCGGGTTTGACCGGGTCATGTATGAAGACCTGCACAGGCTGGTCTATGAAGATGAAGAAGTCAGCGTAACGGCCGTTTACGGCGATCGTGCCGGCATTCCTGATACTGCGCAGCTGCAGGTTGCAAAGGTTGATGAAGCCAGCGATGAATATGCCGGGTATCTGAATCAGGCAGGCAAAAGCTATGAACATGTCGAACATGCAAGCTTCTATTCCCTCAGCATCGTTGACCGGGAAACCATTGTCAGCCCTCTTGAAGATGTGGAAATCCGCTTTGAAGGCAAGGTGCAGGAAGCCAGCACCATGCATGTCATCGAGATGGCGACAATGGATGAGCTTGCCTGTGCCCGGGAAGAAGAAAACTATATCTTTGAAAGCCTGATCGGCAGTGAGGTGAAAGATCCGGAAGAAACCATTCCGGAAGAGGAGACGGGCGAATCGCCGGAAACAGCCGGGGAGATTTCCGAAACCACGGAAGAACTGACGGCAGGAAACCATCTGCGCCTTTCTTCTCCTCAGGCATCTGCCGTCCTGCGGAAGGAAGGGCAGAATACGGAAACAGAAAACAAACCTGTCCATGAGCCGGCAATGGCCGTCTACGGCGTCGTATATGCTCTGGAAGGCCATGTCCTGACCGCTGACGGCCATCAGTACCGCATTGAGGTAAGCTATACCGATAAAGCGCAGATTCCCGCAGGCGCTGAAATCCAGGCGGCGGAAATCGTTCAGGGAACCGATGCATTTGCAGCGTATCTTGCTGATACGGCAGCCGCCCTGCACAAGTCAGAGCAGGAAATCCGCTTTGCCAGGTTCTTTGATATTTCCATCCTCCATGAAGGAAAAGAAGTGGAACCGGAAGCACCGGTCAGCGTGAAGATCATTTATGAAGGCCCGGCTGAAACAACCGGAGAAGAAGCCGTCAGCGTCCTCCACTTTAAAGAACAGGGGGCTCAGGCAGTCGAAGCTTCTTCGATGACGGAAGACGGCATGGCAGCCGTTTCCTTTACGGCCGATGGTTTCTCTGTCTATTCCATTGTCTATACGGTGGATTTTGCCTGGGATGTCAACGGCATGACATATACGTTCGGCATGGCCGGAGGCGATGCCGTAAGCATGCGGATGCTGGCTGAACAGCTGCATCTTGCGGAAGCGGAGGACATCGACAGCTTTGTGAATGAAATCGAATCCGCCGTCTTCTCGGATGAAAGCCTGGCCAGAACCGCTTATATCAAAGAAAGCATCTCTGCCGGTGCCCTGAAGGAAATGCTCGGACTGCAGCCGGAATACTCATCACAGCTCAGCGAAGCTGACATCGCAGCAGTCAATGCCAGGATCCTGCACGGGCCGGACTGGGTCCTTATTTCGATGAAGCCTTTTGATACGGAAGAATATCTGGATGTGAAGATGAAGTCCGGGGAAGCATTCCGTATTGCAATTACGGACGGACAGATCCGGAAAACATATCTGACAAGCCGCAATGAAGCATATGAAATCAATGTTGTCTACGGCGATGATGCAGGGATTCCTGAAAATGCCGATCTAGCGGTCAGGGAGATTGAGGAAGGCAGTGAAGAGTATCAGTATTATCTGACGAACGCGGCCAAACGGCTGAACCTTGTCAGCGGTGAAATCTCCTCCGCACGCTTCTTTGACATCAGGATCCTGAATGAGGACGGCGAAGTCATTGAACCGGCAGCGCCTGTCCAGGTGGAAGTCTTCTACCGCAGCGCTCTGGATATCGGCGATGATGAGACGGTGAATGTCGTGCACTTTGCAAAGAACATGATGGAAGTGATTCCGGATGTCAGTGTTTCCGAAAACCAGAAGCAGGTTTCCTATGCCCAGAGCAGTTTCTCGGTCACCGGCCACATCGTCAGCAGCACGCCGAATGCCGGCCAGTACATGCTGCTGGTGGAGGATGAAGGGAAGTACTATATCGTAAACAACGACGCTACCCTGACGGAGGTGGAGTATGATGCCGGCAATGTCAGCGTGAGCGAACCCATGCTCTGGACGCTGGATGGGTCCGGCACAAACCGGCATATCTATTTCCATTCCGAAGCAACAGGCTTTGGAACCGAACTGCTCGCGTCGGACTATTACCGCCGCTACCTGGTGCCGTTAGAGGACCAGGGGTGGCTGCAGGAGCAGAGCACAGATGCGGGCCATACCCTGGATTATGTGACTGTCACGCAGGACGGAACATTCCAGAATAACGGCCAGACGGTTGTCACCAACCATGTTTCGAACAGAAACACAGTGCTGAACAACACGTCATTATCGATTGACAATAACGGCCGTATTTCCCATGGCAGCAGCTATTTTGCCATTGAGCGAACTGACGCCGGGGTACCGGTCCGTCTGGTCGGCACATCAAACAGCAGCGAAGCGGTATCATTCATGTTTGCTGATGCCCCGAAGGTGCCGGAAGGCCTGCATCTTGACAATGCGGTCAACCATATTGATATTTCCATCCAGGGTGTTCCTACGGTCAAGGTGCCGCTTGCCTTTGGTAATTATTATGATCAGAACCGCAATGTCATCAAGACTGTCCTGGAAAATACAAATCTCGTCCTGAACTCGGCGCAGGTCGTCGATCCGGAAGAAATCAGGATCACCAGCGATGATATGAAACGGGCGACGATCATTGCCCGTGACAAGAATGGCAATGAGCTTGATGATGCGTTCTATATCACCGGTTTTTCCGGCAATGCCAGTTCGGATTACAGTACCGTTCAGGTACGTATTGAAGGGCGTTTCCTTTGCGCAGACCTGCGCGGTACGCAGTATGAACACATTGACGGTACCCGTTATGACGGCAATTTCTTTCAGTGGCCCATCAGCTGGCCTGACAGTTCCTATGTGAACGCGGTCAGACAGGCACGTCTCGACAATATCGTGGAATACACGCTGACCGTCATCAAACCGGTGGAATTCTATCTGGTTGATCCGGTTGTCGGACAGCTGTATGACGAAAACGGTGAGCCGATCAAGATGCATGTGGATGTCGCCTTCTCCGGTTCCTTCAATTACTGGGATTATGGTGTAACGGAAAAGAACAGCGGCAATGAATGCCCGCCCGTGCAGGGCAATGCGGACTGGCGCAGAGGTGATATCCCCAGCCATGACTTATCCGGCATGGACTTCGTCCTGTATGGTGCTGCGGATGACGAAAATTCACCGGTCATTGCCGTTGAAATCACCAAGATCATCAGAGATGAATACGGCAACCACATCGAAGTGAAAACGCCGGTTGACAGTGTCTTTGACCTCTACCAGAGCAAGGACGCCGACAGGAACGGTGTAGCAGGCCTGAATGTCGACAGATATGAAGAGGACAGGGAAGGAATCTATGAGGATTACAGTTACCACCACAGCAAGACTGTGACGGTTGGCGAATCCGGTACGGCCATTGTATATGACTACAACGTTTCGGACGGTATGTTCTATATCGTGGAAAAGCATGATACCGAATCTCTGCCGGAAACCATTACCGATAAGGATGACAATGAATGGACATATGTCAAAACCTATATTGAAACCGAATATGTCCGCCGCGGCGACCAGTACGACGATAAACAGGCATATCCTGATCCCATGCATGTCAGCCCGGAATATACAAGAGAATCCGGAAGTTATGCTTCCATCCCTGAGGTCCTTGGCTATTTCCGCACCCTTGCCAACGAGGTCAAAAAGAGTGCCTTCCTGGAATTCTATGTCTATAACATCTATACCCGCGGCAAGACACTGCCGGTGGAAAAGAGATGGGAAGAAGGCACCGAACCGCCGGCAGGGGCACAGGTCAAGGTTGAGCTTTACTGCGACATGCGGATGATCGAAGACAGCGAAGGTCATCAGGTGGATCCGCTTGCGCCTTGGAAGGATAAGGAACAGTATGTCAAGGTCATCGCCGGCCAGAACGGTTTTGCGGCGGATCTGCAGACAGAACTTCTTCTTCAGGCAGATACGGATCCGGACAAAAACTGGAAAGGCAGTTTCACCGAACTTCCGTCCATCGTGCATGATAACGGCTGTGCCTATGAAGTGGATTATTACGCGGTGGAATCAGCGGTTCTGCTTCCCAACGGAGAAAATGTCATCGGTGAATACGATGCCTCTTCGACGATGGAAGACGGCGTGCTCATTGTAACCAACCGACTGGGAAAAACACAGCTTGACGTGGAGAAGAACTGGGCACTGGGTACAGCCGTACCGGAAGGTGCGGAAATCACGGCCCAGCTGACCTATGCGGCAAGGATGGTAAGAAACGCCCAGGGCGAAGCAGTCTCAGGCGAGTGGTCCGAATATCAGAAAGTCAGGGACAATGATGTCCTGGCTGCCCTGTTCAGCGAAGACCCGCTGCTGGATGAAACAGAACTGGTTACGGAACTGGTCCTGAAAGCCGACAGCGTCAATCCTGAGCGGAACTGGAAGGGATCCATTCTGAACCTTCCGAAGCATCTGTTGGATGCTCAGGGCAATACATACGAACTGGATTACAGCGTGCAGGAAGTCTCAGTGAAGGTTCCGGGTGTAAACCTGACCTACATTGATGAAAATGCCGTGGAAGTGCTTGGCAGCTATACTGTATCAGAAGCGAAAACATCTTCGGATTCCCATATCCGCGTCACCCTGACCAATACCAGAAAGACGGTGAGGCCGGAAGTGACAAAGGCGTGGGAGCCCATGCCGGAAGACACAGATGCCAATGCCGTCGTCCAGCTGAAGAGATACAGGAAGATTGTTCCGCCGGCGCCGCAGCTTACTTCAGCAACGGTTGTCAAAATCTGGGATGATGAAAACAACCGGAAAGGCGCACGCCCGGAACAGCTTACCGTGAAGCTGAAAAACGGCGACGAAGAAGTCAGAACGGTCACACTGAATGAGACAAACGGCTGGACAGCAGCGGTCAGCGGCCTGCCATTGCTGGATGATCAGGAAAATACGATTACGTATACCTGGACAGAAGCAGAGATGCCGGAAGGCTATGCGCTTTCAGACTACAGCGTCAGCGGAAATACGACGGTTCTGACCAACCACTACACACCGACAACAACGTCTGCAACTGTGGTCAAGATCTGGAATGACAACAACGACCAGGATGGGTTACGGCCTGATCATGTGACCGTTCGGCTGAACAACGGTATGTCAGATGTTAAAGAGATTACGTTATCAGAAGAGAACAACTGGACAGCTACGGTTGATGATCTGCCTAAGAAAGACGGGGATACTGTTCTGGCATATACATGGACTGAAGATCCCGTTGTTGGCTATGATCTTGCGAGCAGTACTGAAGGTACAGTCACAACACTGGTGAATACCCACATACCGGAAGAAACGGAGGCTGCTGTTCAGATTATCTGGGTCGATGAAAACAATATAAGGAATCTCAGGCCTCAAAGCATTACGGCTGAACTGTCCAACGGTGAAAGCGTTGTCCTGAGTGCGGAGAACAACTGGGCATATACGGCAGAGCATCTGCCGGCCAGACATGCCGGCAATCCGATCACCTATACCTGGTCAGCGGCGGAAACAGAAGGCTATACAGGCCCTGTTTCCAACGTCAGCGGCACACAGACGGAACTGGTATATACAGTGATACCGGAGAAGGATACAGTTACGGTAACACTGTATACGGTGGTCGGCGAAAACATGCCCGACAGCTGGAACGTCAATATCTACAACGTCATGTCGGGCTCGGAAAACATAACGAATTCGTTAGGAAATCTGTATATGACTTCCTATACGTTACGCCCGATTTCGTTTGAAGTGCCTAAGAACAGCAAGGTTGCGTATTACTATTCAGCAGGAAATAATATCCGGCTGAATCGTGTGACATCACAGGATGTGACAGTCAGATCGTATGACAAAACGGATAACGGCAGCAGAACGGTAAGGTTTTCCGTCGGAACACAGGACGTTGCGGTCTATAACGTCATCACCGATACAACTGTTCCGGTTGCAGATGAACCTGTGCTCCCTGAAAAGTATATGAACCTTACCATCAGAGTGGTAAAGGATTCGGGCGTATCACAGTACTTCGGTTTTGGCATGCTTTCGCATGGTACTTACCGCGAAGGCACAGAATATTATGAGTTCAATTTCACACACCCATCAGATACTGTATGGGAAGCAGACAATATTCGTGTGGAAACTGATCTTGGTGATACCATCACATACCATTTTGACAGCGGCAATTACTGGGGCCTCAACGCTCCTTATGTAATCACGTTCTCCTCAGACGATACCACGCTGACAGGACCGCTTGTATACAATACGGATCAAGGAACATATGGTGGTCAGTCGGGGGTCGGAATCGTTGCGAAAGAAGGTGATGTTGAAGTCATCATGACGATTTCCGAACCGTCATCCGGGAACAGCCAGAATTCCCTGCCGTCCGGAATGAAGACCCGCAAAGCGCCGGCTTCTGACGGACTGCTGGCAAGCCGCAGAATGCTGAGGGGGCCGACAGAACCATGGAAGCGGAACCTTCTTGGTGCAGCTCCTGATGTGACCATGCCGGAAGGGTATGAAGAAGATACCGACTTCAACAGCCGCACGGATACGACGCTGACGCTGAATTCTGCGCTTGGCTGGCACAGATACTTTGATGAGCAGGACAAGTATGATCCATGGGGCAGAGAGTATGTCTATTATGTTGAAGAAATCTCCCATTTCCCTGAGGATTATGAGACTGAATCCATCATCGGCAATCCGGTGACCGAAGGCGGTACCGTAATTACCAATAAGAAGAACTCACTTGGTTCCGTACAGGCAACCAAGGCGTTCACCGGCATAGCAGAACTGCCGGAAGGGTTCAGAATGACTGCGGATTATAATGACGGTGAGAATGATCAGCATCGCGAACTGACAGTTCAGGATGCTGCAGGCACCGGGACTGCTGCGGATCCTTATACCTGGACCATCAGCAACCTGCCGATCGGCACGGTGGTCACCTTTACGGAGACAGGCTACCGGAAAGACGGCTATGAGGTGACAGTCACCGGCTCGGCGGCAGCAGAGGATAAGACAACGGCGACAGCCACTGCCCAGGCAGGCCAGCCGGGGCAGGCATCCTTCATCAATGCCTACTCACCGCTGTTTACCGTCAGCATCCTGAAGGTTGACAGCCGGAACCAGGCCGTAAAACTGCCTGATGCGGAATTCACCCTGAAGGAAATCAGTGAAACCGTAACTGACGGGATTGTCAGCGTGCTGGATGAAACCGGAATTGTCCGGGTGACTGACGGCAACGGCTCAGCGGTTTATGAGGACCTGGGAACAGGGTACTATGAACTGCGTGAAACCGTACTCCCGAAAGGATATGTCACCACCAGTAGTCCGGTTACGTATCTGAAAGTTGATGAGGCCGGCGTCAGCATGGTCCGGATCAATGAGGAAGGCAACGGCTGGGTTGATGCCGGCACAGTCGGAAACTACACGTTTACCGCTGCGCACGATTCAGAAAACGCGCTGTTTACAGTCGTCAACGAGCCCGGTGCGGC
>JAFWCP010000447.1 GCA_017536845.1 Solobacterium sp.
ATACGAGGATAAATTCTCGTCAAGGGGCAAGAGTATAAACTTCGTAAGAGTCAAAGTAATACAAGAATGATATGGCTGCCGTTTCATTCCTCATTGACCATCGGCAGTTCCGTCGATGATGACATCCAGATCCGCTCGGCCCATTTCCTGAGTGCCTCCATCCGCATTGATCCCAAAAAAAAGACAGTATACAGCGACCACCTGTTTGCGGCAATAAACGGCAGGGCGGTGCACCAGATATGTACGTATCAGGAAGGGGATATCCTGACCTGCATCAACCTGCGGCTGGTCTTCGGACCGGGTTTCCTGATGGTCAGCCGGTGTGCAAACATCAACCTTCCCGAAAAGGAGAAAACCGCCGATCCGCCGTTTCATCCGGTCAAAGCACCTGTGCCTTTGACCCGCTGCATCCGCCCGCTGCCGCAGCTGGCAAGGGAAAAGGAAATCATCCTGGCCGATCCGGGATATGTTCCAAAAGAGAGTGAACGTCCTGTACTGTATGCCATCGGGCCGACGATCATGATGTCGCTGGCAACGCTTCTCTTTGGCCTGCTGTCCGGGTATCGCGGCTATATGAACGGACGCAGCCTGTACGAGCAGGTGCCCATGGTGCTGCTGCCGGCCGTCATGCTGGTATCGGCATTGCTATGGACGCCTTTGTCCAGACGCTTTGAAGCAAGGCGGAAGAAACAGGAAACAGAAAAGGTTCATGAACTGTTTCAGGAAGCCTGCCGCAAAGGGGAAGAAGAGATGGACAGGTTCTATCATGACTATCTCGAAAAAGCCACGCTTCTTTATCCAAAGGCAGAAGCACTCATGGCGGCAGCGGAAATCATCCAGCGCCGCGGCGACATCAGCTTTGCGGCCGGCACCGTCCCTCACGCAGTCAGTTTTCAGATCAGGCATAATGTCAGAGCCGGCCAGGACGGCGTCATTGACAGCAGCCTGAAGCATATACAGGCCCAGGCGGACAAAGAACGACCGGGCCCATTCATCATAAACATGCAGACCTGGCACAGGGTCAGGATCATCGGCTCAGACGACCAGATGCGCTATGTGATTGCCTCTCTGGCGGCAGCCTATGACCCCAAAGAACTTGCCTTTGTGCTCATCTGCACGCCAGCCTTCCATGCCGCAGAACCATGGCTCAGCAATATCGCCAATGCCGTAAGCGAACATTGCCGGTACCTGGTCTTTGACGAAGAGGATTACCGCCGGATTGAGCCGTATCTCAGGACGGAGAGCAGGAAAGTCCTGCTGGTCCGCATCAACGGCATGCCGGTATCTGAGGACTGCCCTTACCCTCAGCTCTCTTTCGTCAACGATGCGTCTGCAGTCGATCTCAGCATCAGCTGCTATGACGGCATCGCGATGGACTTTGCCGGTCACCGCGAATTTCCGATTGATCTGGCGGATGTACCGTTTGACGCGGAAGCTTTTCTGGCCCGGATCGGGCCGGTCATCCTGCCATCGGATGAAAAGGATATCACCTTCCTTTCCATGTACGGCTGCCGGCGGGCTGAAGACCTCAACATTTCTCTGCAGTGGGAATCCGGCAATGCCAATGACGGCCTGAAAGCTCTGGTCGGGATCGATGAACACGATATGCCGCTGTATCTCGACCTGAACGAAAAAGGCCATGGCCCGCACGGCCTGATCGCCGGGACGACCGGTTCGGGCAAAAGCGAATTCATCATCACGCTTCTGTTATCCCTGGCGGTGCATTACAGCCCCCGGGAAGTGCGGTTCATCCTGATTGATTTTAAAGGCGGCAGCGTCGCTTCCGCCTTTGAAACAAAGAAGATCCGGCTGCCGCACATCATCACGTCCTTAAGCAACCTGGACGCCGATGCGTGCAGCCGGGCATTGGTCTACTTTGAAAGCGAATGCCGGCGGCGGCAGATGCTGATGAAGAAACTGACAGCCATATCAGGAAGGCCGATCATGAACCTGACCGATTACCGCAATGCCTTAAGGCCTGAGCATGATCTGCCGTATGTCGCCGACCTGCTCATCGTCGCCGATGAGTTCGCCGAACTGAAGCGGCTGCGGCCGGATTTCCTTGACCAGCTGATTGCCATTGCCCGGGTCGGCCGCAGCCTAGGCTTCCACCTGCTGCTGTCGACCCAGAAACCGGGCGGCGTCGTTTCCGAGCAGATCTGGGCCAACAGCCGCTTCAAGGTATGCATGAAAGTATCTGAAAAAGCGGATTCCATGGAAATGCTGCACAGTGACGAAGCCATGGCCATCCAGAAGGCCGGTGAATTCCGGCTCCTGTATGACGGCATCCTGCTGAAAGGACGCTCCGGCTACGCCAATGCCCGCTGCAGCGGCGACAGCCTGACCGTACGGATTCTTGACCATCAGCTGCGAACCGTTCGTTCAGCGTCCGATAACCCGGAGACACGAGAGCCCGAGATTTCCGCTGTCCTGCGCGAAATCGCCCGGCAGCACGTGAAAACCGAGCGCTGCGGCTGGCTCAGCGAGCTGGCAGCGGTATCCGCGGCAAGGATGGAACGTTTCCCAGGCATCACCGTCGGCATGACAGATGACTATTACAGAGGCGTCTACCGGCCGTACACATTCTCCGATGCAGGGCTCAGAACCGCAGTCTTCTCACCGCTGCGGAAGCCGAAAGAGCATTTTTTCCTGGCTCTGGCCGATGCCCTGCTTACCAAGGCAGCCTTCGACGATGAAGTATACGTCATTGATGACCTGCGCCTGCCGCTGTTTCGGGAAATGGTCTCTTCCCACAGTATCATCGACGTTCTTGGGGAAGGGGACCAGGAAAAGCTTGCACAGCTGGAAGCACGCATCGACAGCCGCCAGGAGGAAAAGGCGGGTGACTGCTGGATCCTGATCACTGACCTTGCCGCTTTTGCGGAAAGTGAACAGGGCAGGCAGCTGCTGCGCCGCTGGCTGGGCAGGGCCGAACTGCTGCAGATCCACCTTGTGATTGCTGCCGACAACAATTCTGCCTTCCATTACCGCGATCTGGCCCTTCTGGACCGTCTGATCCCGCTGTACGGAACTTCTCCTCAGGAAATCCGCCAGCTGTTCCATACTTCCGAAAAGGTCGTCCTGACAAATGAAAACGGCGGGGCGGTCCTGGAAGACCACATCCTGCCGGTCTGCTTTGCGGACGTCCCTGATGACATCCTGCGCCGTGACATCCGGGAAAACCGGTTCCGCCTGGGCCCGAAGAAATGGCATCTGCCGTGCATGCCGGAGATCGTTTCGGCTTCGGCCTGTCCTGGTGAAGGCCTGGCCCTGGGCATTGCCGCCAAAGACTACCGCTGGGTCATCAAGGATGAGAAGGAGAACCTCATCATCACCGCCGAATTCGAGGACGAACTCACCGGGCTGAGGTTCTACTGCCGCAACCACCATGCCGATGCGCTCTGGCGCCCGGATCTGAAAATGGCGGAAGGCGGGGAAAACCACCGGATCCGTTTCTGCCTGCTGGAAGACCTGCAGAGCACAAGCGCGGCAAAGATCCTGAAAGACTACACCGTGCTGTTTGTCGGCACCGGCTTCAACAGCCAGTACTTTTTCCGCAGCAATGTGCGCCGCATCAGTGAAAAAGAAGGCGTGCTGTTCCGGAAAGGGAAGGGGGAGGTGATCCGCATTGTCGAACAGGAATGAAGAACTGCTTATCTATCTGCGGATTGCCGTCATCGGCCAGACCTACGCCATCGCCGTGACGCCCGCCGCTTCGTTTCGGAAGCTGCTGCGGATCTTCTTCAACGAGATCCGCGCCGATCTCAGGCACCTGTATCTTCCCGACGGAGAAGAGAAAATCATTGAAAAACATACCGGCATGGTATGTGACCCGCTTGTCTCCCTGCGCACGCTGGGCGTAAAAAGCGGGATGACATTTCTGATCTTCTGAACAAAGATCATCACAACGTGCACAGAACAGGGCTGTCGTCATAAAGCCGGTTCTGTCGGAAGGAGACGGCAGATCCTTCTGTCCGCGCACGTTTTCCGGCCATGCATGCCGCCGGGTTCCGATTTCGTGCAGAAGAACCCGGAATGGCCGCGCATTCCTGACTGACGGCATTGTCCACAACGTCAGCCAGCAAAGGTTTTCAAGTTCAATCACCATTCCCATACCGGCAGCCGGCGCACAAGGCCAAGGCATGGGTGGCGCAGCCGATTCAGTTTCTGCAGTATTCCTTCCTTCTGCACTGCAGCTGTTTCGGCCGTCGGAAAGCATGAATCACATCCAGTTTCTCAGGCTGCACCGGCGGGATTGCCGACCATCGGGAATTCCCGCCGGCACCGCAGCCACTCCATGGCCATTCGATACTTTCCTGCGGATACCGCCAATGTCCGCAGAAAAGTCCCGGCAGGTCTTTCTGCCGGGATGCTAAGACGGGCGCTGCCTTGATCCGTGTTTTTATCCGTCCGCACGCTTCAAAAACAGCTGTCCGCCAGGCGGACGCGCACGTGTTTTCTGCTCCTTAACGTCAACATGGCGCCGGCTGATCCTGTTTCAGGTGCTGGCATTGCTGAAGAAATCTATGCTGAACTCCTTTCCAGATCCTTGAAACATTCATTGCCGGCAGCGCTGTATGCAAAGCCGGCGCCATGTGTCCGCCTTTTCAGAAATGTCGATCCCTGCTTCCTTGCTGCAGCAGGGATCCTGCAGGTACAGAAAAAGGCCTTTCCCACCGCGAAGCGACGGCGAAAAGCCGGTCTGTCCTTTCATGAACGATTCCGTTCCGTACCGGTCAAAGACGTGCTTACCGCGTGATCGAAGCATTGACGCATCAGGCAGCATACACCCATCTTCCTTACCCACAGCCAATGATACATTTCCCGCAAAGTCATCCCTGATGCATCAGCTGTCAAACCGCATACGGAACTGACATCGGCGGCACAGGGATTCCGTGATCTTCCCTGAGCGGAATCCCTTGACAAGCCGCATATACCTTTCACACTTCAGAAGGCTGGCAAGATCTGTTTCATGCAGACTGCCGAGGTTGATGGTCCCTTCCGCATCCAGACAGCAGGGGACAAGAGTACCGTCGCTTAAGACCGCCATCTGTTCGATGCCGCCCAGGCAGCGGCCGCTTTCAGCAATCTCATCGAGCTTCTCATCCGGCCAGACAAAGGCATTGCCGAAGGAGATATAGACATTTTCAGCAATCTTCAGACTGTTCAGACGGCTTGTCCGTATCGCTTCACCATCCCCGCCAAGCTGTTTCAGAACTTCTGCAGGCACTTCGTCAGAGCGCCAAAACCGGATGTCAAGATACACGGATTCTTTTTTCCTGATGATATCAATGTACCGTTCCGTCTGAGCCAGCGTCCTGGCGGCATCGGCCTGAAAAGGCAGCGACTGCAGGGAGATGGACAGCCGCCTGAGGCTGGGATGGACGGTCAGGTCGTCATAGCGGTCCAGCAGGCTGCCGTTGGTGACAAGCTGCACCTTCATGTCAGAATGGTCGCAGGCAGAAAGGATCTCTTCAAACTGCGGGTGCAGGAGCGGTTCGCCCAGCACATGCAGGTAAATATACCTGGTATAGGGCTTCACCTGGTGGAGGATGGATGTAAATTCGGCAATTGTCATATCCTGCAGAGGCCGGTGATGAAAATGACAGAAGGAACAGCGCAGATTGCAGCGGTTTGTGATTTCAATGTAAAAACGTTTCAGCATGGCCTCTACCTTTCCGTAAATTCAGTTTTGAGAATTATAGCATGTTGTATGCTATAATACGGGCGAAGAATATGAATGGTGTAATTTTACTGAATAAACCGGCAGGAATGACATCTTTTGATGCCGTTTCAAAATGCCGCCGCATACTCAAGGAAAAAAAGGCAGGCCACACCGGGACGCTGGACCCCAATGCCAGCGGGCTGATGATTGTCCTGATGGGCAGATATACGAAACTGGCGCCATTCTGCGTCAGTGACCGCAAAACCTATGATGCTGTCTTTTCTTTCGGCATGTGCACCGATACCCAGGACATCTGGGGCAGCGTGACCGAAGAAAGAACGCCCGACGTGCACAGCGATGAAGAACTCAGGGCAGCGGCAGTCAGACTGACCGGTACTTATGAACAGATGCCGCCGATGTATTCGGCCATCAAGGTCAACGGCCGCAAGCTGTATGAATATGCCCGCAAAGGCATCGAAATCGAACGGAAGGCAAGGCTGATCACAGTGCATGAACTGGCCGTTTCCAGAATTGCCGAAAATTCCTTTGCGATGCATGCCTGCGTTTCCTCCGGCACATATATCCGGACGCTGATCCAGGATTACTGCGCTGAGCTTGGTGAGCTTGGTACGATGACCGCGCTTGTGCGCAGCGGCATCGATCATCTTTCTGCTGCCGATGCCGTCAGCCTGGAAGACCTGAATGAAAACAGCACCGGCATTGACCCGGCCGCGGTCGTCGATCCGGCCTGGAAACTGCTTCCGGCATCGGATCCCATCGCCGTCCGCAACGGCAGGGCACTGCTGCTGGAAGAAACCGCGCCGAAAGTGATCCTTACTTCTGATGGACAGCTTCTTGCCGCATATGAAAAAGGGCAGGATGGGCTGTACCATTGCGTCAGGGGGTTGTTCTGATATGAAGATCATGAACATTTCGATGGCCACAAAAGGACGTTTTTCCCTGCCGTTATGCGCCTGCATCGGGTATTTTGACGGTGTGCACAAGGGCCATCAGGCCCTGATTGCAAGAACCGTCGCCATGGCAGAAAAGCATGACTGTGAATCGGCCCTTATTACCTTTGACCCGGACCCCTGGGTTGCCATCTACGGGGCTGCCAATGTGCGCCATATTTCCACCATGAACCAGCGGATTGAAAGGGCGCTGTCCTTCGGCATCGACAACATCGTCATCCTGCGGTTTACCAGGGAGATGTCCAGGCTTTCGCCGCAGGATTTCGTCGAAAAGATCCTGGGCCGGCTGAACCTGAAGGGCATTGTCTGCGGCTTTGATTTCCGCTATGGCTACAAAGGCCGGGGGGACGCAGAATCCCTGCGGGAACAGATGCAGGCGGAAGTTGCCGTCGTTGACGCCGTGCGCGATGAAAACGGCAAGATTTCCAGCTCCCGGATCTCCGACTGCCTGACGAAAGGGAATATCAGCGAGGTCAACCGGATGCTGGGATATGAATATGAGATGGAAGCCGAAGTCGCCCATGGCCGCCATAAAGGCACCGGCCTGGGCTTCCCGACCGCCAATCTGAATTATACGGATGAATACCTGCTGCCGCGCAGCGGTGTCTATGCCGCCTATGCCGACACACTGACCAGAACCTATCGGGCGATGGTCAACATCGGCCATAACCCGACC
>JAFWCP010000448.1 GCA_017536845.1 Solobacterium sp.
TCAATCCTTCCCGCAAAGGAAGAAATCCTGCCACCAACGAAGAAATCGAAATTCCCGAAAAGAAAAGCCCGTTCTTCAAGCCGGCCAAGGCTCTCAAGGACGCCGTAAACGGATAACAGGTTCCCGACCGGGAATCTTTTTTTGCCGGAACCATGTTTATTTGCTGGGGAGTTAGGGTATAATAATCGTAACAGGAAGGTAAATGCATGACAAAAAGACTGATGATCATTGCTTTGATTCTGTGTGTGATCCTGGTCTGCGCGGCCGTCATCATACTGAATCAGAACGATGTAATGGAAGTTGTCCCGCCTGCCGAGGACGTCTACGAGGAGATTCTGCCCTATGACACACAGCCCACAGCGGAGCCGATGTGCCTGGAGCCGGGCAATCTTCTTTTTATTGCCAATAAGAAACATCCGCTGCCGGACGGGTATGAACCCGATGACCTGACAGTGGTCGAGGTCAATACCGCCGGTGCCTATGTGCGCATGCGGCAGGAACCCAATGAAGCCATGAAGGAAATGTTTGCGGCCGCCAAGGCGGACGGCGCCAATCTTGTGGTTGCTTCGGGTTACCGTTCGGAGGAATACCAGTCCCAGCTGTATTCGAGATATGTGGAAGAAGGCGGCGCCGAATTTGCGGACAGTGTCTCCAGCCGGCCCGGCTATTCCGAGCATCAGACCGGCCTGGCGGCGGATCTTTCCTATGACCTGAATGACAATTTCGCGGATACGAAAGAAGGGCTGTGGCTGGCTGAGCACGCCTGGGAATACGGTTTCATCCTGCGTTATCCCAGAGATAAGAAAGGTGTGACAGGCTTTGATTTTGAACCCTGGCATTATCGGTATGTGGGCAGGGAATATGCGAAGCTGGTCCATGAATCAGGCCTGACGATGGAAGAATACTTCCATGTCGAGGGCGGGGATTATGAGAATCTGCCATATTAGAACAGAATGGAAATCATTTTATAAACATATAAATTAAGGCTCAGGCATTTTCAAAGGTCGTAAGCGTGAAACTTTTTCATGAAAGTCACGAAAATATTTAACAAATAAGCCAAAAAATATAATTATGCACTTGCGCAGATTCCACATTATACAGTAGTATTCTGCTGTCAGGCGAAGCCTGGCATCATAAATTCTTCCTCCCCCAATAGAAGAATGGAGAAAAGTCATCTTCGGATGGCTTTTCTTTCTTTATCAGGGAGGAACGCACGGAAGGTTGCTCAGATACGCTTTGTTCCGGTACGGATCCGGAATTTTACCGCAGAAAATGAAATTCGGTGTTGACAACCGTTATTATCGTGCTAAAATATCGGACGTTATCAAATACCATAGACAGTAACAGCGGATATGCTTAATTTGTTACCGAGGTAGATGAAGTTGCTTTAAGATGACTTTTTCCGGCCCTCGCATCCGCGTGGGCTTCTATTATGTGTAGGCGATAACAGAAAAGGAGACTAGGAATGAATCAGAACATTAGAGATCAAAAGGCACAGGTCGTTTCTGAGATCGCTGACAAGCTGTCGAATTCCTCATCCACTGTAGTAGCAGAGTACCGCGGACTGACCGTTGCCGAAGTCAACGAATTACGCCGTCTGCTGCGGGAAGAGAAAGTCGAGATGAAGGTTTACAAGAACACACTCGCATCTCTCGCCGCAAAGCAGGCCGGTTACGCTGACCTCGATGCATATCTGGCCGGCCCGAACGCTCTGGTATTCTCACCGGATGAGACAGCAGCGGCCCGTGTCATGGCAAAGTATGCCAAAAAGCACAAAGCTCTGGTGCTCAAGGGTGGTATTGTTGAAGGCCGCGTCGTCGACGAAAAGACTGTCAACGAACTGTCCGCACTGCCTAACAGAGACGGCATGCTGTCGATGCTGCTGTCCGTACTGAATGCGCCGATTTCTCAGATCGCACGTGCCGTCCAGGCCATCGCGGACGCGAGAGGCGGTGCACCTGCTGAAGAAGCAACTGATGCCGCTGAGGCGGCTGCCTGAGGAAGAGGAGGAAATGATCCATGGCAATCACAAAGGAAGAAATCTTAACTTATCTTGAATCCGCTACAATTCTTGAACTCAATGACCTGGTAAAGGCTATCGAAGAAAAGTTCGGCGTTACCGCTGCTGCTCCTGTTGCAGCTGCTGCACCGGTTGAAGAAGTCGAAGATACAGCACCGAAGAACGTTACCGTCGTTCTGTCCGCCATCGGCGATGCCAAGGTTGCTGTTATCAAGGCTGTCCGTGCCATCACCGGCCTGGGCCTTGTCGATGCGAAGAAGCTCGTCGACAGCACCCCTGCTGAAATCAAGAAGGATGTCCCGATTGAAGAAGCAGAGACAATCAAGAAGACGCTCATGGAAGCCGGCGCTTCTGTCGATTTCAAGTAATTCACAAAGATATATCTTATCAGAAAAAGCCGAAAATCAAATTCGGCTTTTCGCCCCTTGAAAGGATGTGGTTCTACGGCCCATTATTTTACCGACAACCGCAATCTCGACGAAAACCGGAAGGTTCATACTTTCCGGTTTTCGGGGCATGTTTTCAGCTTTACCACCGATAACGGCGTCTTTTCCAAGACAGGCGTTGATTACGGAACCGAGGTGCTTCTGGAATGCTGCAAGGACATTCACGGCGAAGTGCTGTACCTTGGCTGCGGCTATGGCGTCGTAGGCATTGTCTTAAAAACCCTCTATGACTGTACGGTCACGGCTGTGGATATCAATCCCCGGGCGGTTGAACTCACGCAGCTGAACAGTTCCCTCAATCACGCCGAAGTGACGGCCGTTGTTTCCGACGGATTTGAAAACCTGGCCGGCCGCCGGTTTTCCTTCGTGATCACAAACCCGCCGATCAGGGCGGGCAAGCAGACAATTTACGGCATGTTTGATGATGCTCTGGCGCACCTGGAGACAGGCGGCGTGCTGCTGGCGGTGATCCGCCGTAAGCAGGGAGCAGAAAGCGCTTTGCGCAGACTGACGGAAACGTTCGGCAATTGTGAAACCATCGGGAAAGACAAGGGTTACTGGGTGCTGAAGTGTGTAAAACAGTAAACTGCATGCCGGCTGAGGCCGGTGCGGTGCTTCCGCCGTAAAAGCGGACTGGCGTTTATTTAAAATACAGATAGGGTTTTTCTGCCCTTTTTGATGTTTATAACCAATGCAGGCGAAAGGATGGCGTACATGGAAAATAAACAGACTTACCGCATTGTGCAATATGGAAAAAAAGCACAGCGCAGAGACTATTCAAAAGTCAGCAGCAGTCTGCAACTGCCGGATCTCGTCGAGATCCAGACTGCGTCTTATGAATGGTTCATGAGCGAAGGCATCAGAGAAGTATTCAGGGACATCTATCCGATTTCAAACTATTCCGGCAACATGCGTCTGAAGTTCCTGGATTATGAATTCGGAGAGCCGAAGTATTCGATCGTTGAATGCAAGACCAGAGAACTGAATTACTGTGCCCCGCTGAAAGCAAAGATGGAACTTGAAACGCTGGACAATGAAACCGGTGAAGTCAAGACACAGAGGGAAGAGGTATTCCTCGGTGACTTCCCGATGATGACTCCGACCGGAACATTCATTATCAACGGCGCTGAACGTGTTATTGTATCGCAGATTGTCCGTTCCCCGGGCGCGTATTTCGACATTGTCTCGGAAGAAAGAACCGGCCGCGATACCTACACGTGTGAACTGATTCCCAGCCGCGGCACCTGGCTGGAATTCATGAGTGATGAAAAGAAGGCAGCGATGGGAAGAATCATGAACGTCTCGGTTGACCGCCGCCGCAAGATCCTGTCCACCGTGCTCTTCAAGGCGATCGGCATGTCCCTGAACCCGCTGAAGAACGAGGACCGCTTCGAAACCGAATCCATGAAGAAATTCCTTTCTTCCATGGGCCTGGATGTCTATGACGACGTCGTCGTAGAAGGCGAAGAACGCGACTTCATCAACCAGTACATGCTGCTGTACACAAGCGTGTTCGGCAACTATGAAGAACTGCGCAACACACTGAACGCTGACCGTGCGGAATCCATGAATGACGCTCTGCTGGGCATCTATGAGAACCAGAGAGCCGATGAAATCGCGACGATCGACGGTGCCATGAACCTCATGGATGCCAAGTTCTTTGATTACCGCAGATATGATCTGACCAAGACCGGCCGTTTCAAGGTCCGCAAGAAGCTCAGCATCCTCGACCGTATGGAAGGGCATATGCTTCACGAAGACCTGCGCGGCGCTGACGGCAAGGTCATCTTCAAGAAGAAGAAAAAGATCGGCAAGGACGAGAGAAACCAGCTGCGTGACGAAATCAACAAGGGCATCTGTGCCAGAGCCCTGCCGTTTGTCCACCAGTTCTCCCATCCGACCAAGGCTGAAATGTCCACCGCGTGGAAAGACGCACTTGTCGGCCGTATTCTGGCTGTGGACCTTGACGGCGAAAGCGCTGACGCGCAGCTCGACATGGGCACCGTCCTGACCCCGCAGAATATCAAGGCAATCGCGAAGGAATTCGAAACCGTCACCGTCTACGGCGGCATCATCGCGACTGAGGTCAAGCTGAACAACGACAACGCGGCGGCCGTGCTGAACTACGGCAACCGTATGTATACCGTCGGCCGTGTCACCGAAAACGGCACCGACCTCTTCGACGAGGAAGGCGAGATGTATGTTGACCGCTACATCCCGGACGGCCAGAGAAATGTCCTCGGCATTTCCGCAAAAGAGAGCATCGCTGCCCAGGCGACAAAGAAGACCGGCATCTCGGTTTGGCTTGTCGGTGCCTGCGTGCAGGAAATCAAGATCGAAACAGCAGACGGCAATGTCGTCAAGCTGATCGGCATTGACCCGCTCAACGACAAGCATACGATCACCATGAGCGATATGTATGCGCTTTATAACTATGAACTGACCATGCTCGACGGCATCGGTTCCCAGGATGACATCGATATGCTGGGCAACCGCCGTATCCGTACGGTCGGCGAACTGATCCAGAACCAGTTCCGGATCGGTCTGTCGCGTATGGAAAGAGTTGTCAAGGAAAGGATGTCCATCACCGATGCAACATCCATCGGCCCCAAGACACTGACCAACATCAGGCCTTTGACGGCAGCCATCAAGGAGTTCTTCTCCTCGTCCCAGCTGTCCCAGTTCATGGACCAGCAGAACCCGCTGGCGGAGCTATCCAACAAGAGACGTATTTCCGCCCTCGGCCCGGGCGGTCTGACCAGAGAGAGAGCCGGCTTTGAAGTGCGTGACATTCACAATTCCCACTATGGCCGCATCTGCCCGATCGAGACACCGGAAGGTCCGAACATCGGTCTGATCAACTACCTGACCACCTATGCCCGCGTCAATGAGTACGGCTTCATCGAAACACCGTACAGAAGGGTCATCAACGGCAAGGTCACTGACGAAATCGTCTATATGCCGGCGGATGTCGAAAACGACCATGTCATCGCCCAGGCCAACGAGATCAAGGACGGCCGTCTGGTCGGCGACAAGATCGTTGCCCGTATTGCCGGTGAAACCGTCATGGCGGATGTCGATTCCATCGACTTCGCGGACGTTTCGCCGCGCCAGATCGTATCGGTTGCGACCGCCTGCGTTCCTTTCCTGGAAAACGACGACTGCACCCGTGCCCTGATGGGCGCCAACATGCAGAGACAGGCCGTGCCGCTTCTGAACCCCCACAGCCCGTTTGTGGGAACCGGCATGGAACATGTCATTGCCCGTGACTCAGGCGCTGCCTGCGTTGCGACCGCTCCCGGCGTTGTCACCTATGTTGACGCGACGAAGGTCATCGTCAGCGAAGACGACGGCCATGAGCATACCTATGAACTGACGAAGTTCAGAAGATCCAACTCGTCCACCTGCCTGAACCAGAAGCCGATTGTCTGGGATGGTGAAAGGGTCGAGCGCGGCGATATCCTCGCCGACGGCCCGGCCATGGAAAACGGCGAGCTGGCGCTGGGACAGAACGTCACCATCGCCTTCATGACATGGCATGGCTATAACTATGAAGACGCCATCATCATGTCCGAAAGAATGCAGGCGGAAGACTTCTATACATCCGTGCACATCGAGGAATACGACATCGAATGCCGTGAAACCAAGCTGGGTCCGGAAGAAATCACCCGCGATATCCCGAACGTCGGCGAGGACGCGGTGCGCGACCTGGACGAGAACGGCATCATCCGCATCGGCGCGGAGGTGCGGTCCGGCGACATTCTGGTGGGCAAGGTGACGCCCAAGGGCGAAACCGAGCTGACCGCCGAAGAACGCCTGCTGCGGGCCATATTTGGCGAAAAGGCCCGCGAAGTGCGCGACACTTCCCTGAAAGTGCCCCACGGCGAGGGCGGCATCATCGTGGACGTGAAGA
>JAFWCP010000449.1 GCA_017536845.1 Solobacterium sp.
AGGAATCCGCCTATGACATGGGTGCGGACAGCCTGAAGGTCTTCACATCCGTCACCCTGCCGTTAATCAAGGACAGCTTCCTGAGCGGCCTGGTAACTGCCTTCGTACGAAGCATTACCGCAATCAGCGCGATCATCCTGCTGGTAACGCCGCGCTACCTGCTCATCACCGTACAGATCAATGAATTCGCGGAGAAAGGCGCTTACGGTATTGCCTGCGCATTTGCGACAATCCTGATCATCATCACCTATACCGCGGTTACCATCATGAACATTGTTATCAAACACTTCGGCACAAGCCGCTATGAAGGAGATGCGAACTAATGGCAAAAGAGAAGAAAGGCGTACGCCTGGATCATATTTCAAAGATATACACAGATCCGAAAACAAAAAAGAATTTCTATGCAGTCAATGATGTATCGCTGGACATTGAACCCGGTACATTTGTCACCCTGTTAGGTCCTTCCGGATGCGGCAAGACCACGACACTGCGTATAATCGCCGGTTTTGAAAGCCCTGATGAAGGTGAAATCTATCTCGGCAACGAACCGATCAATGCCTTGACCCCGAATAAGCGTGACACGGCGATGGTCTTCCAGAGCTATGCCCTGCTGCCTCACTACAACGTATTCGACAACGTCGCCTATGGCCTGAAGCTCAGGAAAGTCGATAAGAATGTGATCAGGGAAAAGGTCACGAACATCCTGAAACTGGTCGGCCTGGAAGGCAAGGAAGACCGGATGACCAACCAGCTCTCCGGCGGCCAGCAGCAGCGTGTTGCCCTGGCCAGAGCTCTGGTTATTGAACCAGGCGTCCTGCTGTTCGACGAACCGCTGTCCAACCTGGATGCCAAACTGCGTGTTACCATGCGTACGGAAATCCGCCGCATCCAGCAGGAAGCCGGCATCACCGCCGTCTATGTCACCCATGGCCAGTCCGAAGCAATGGCGATCTCTGACAAGATCATCATCATGCAGCAGGGCGTCATCGCCCAGATGGGCACCCCGCAGGAAATCTACTACCACCCCAACAGCGAATTCGTTGCCGACTTCATCGGTGAGGCCAATTTCCTGAAGGGAACCCTCAGGAGCAGAGAAGGAAATGCCGGTATCGTCGATATTAACGGCTCCCAGCTCCATCTCAAGGACATCGGCAGCCATCAGGCCGGCGATGAGTGCACGCTCGTCCTGAGGCCGGAATCCGCCGTTCTGGCTGATGAGGGCCAGCTGGAATGCAAGGTCATCCTGAGCTGCTTCATGGGCAGCTATCAGAACTACCATGTCATGGTTGGCGATGAGCTTGTCAAGATTACGGATTTCAACCCGAAGAACAAGAAGATCTTCAAGGAAGGCGATACGGCATATGTCGTATTCGATCCTGCCAATACCCACGTTCTGTAAGACAGCAGAAGATCATGTCGAAAAGCATGATCTTTTTTGACCGCTGCTATCAAGGCAGTAACAGGCAGATACGGCTTCTGCATGGATACGGACGTCAGCTTGCCCATCATCGTTAATATCATATGCAAAGCACGATCTTTCCCGATCTGCTTCAAAAGGAAAAAACGTTTCCGTATCCGGGTATTCCGGATCAGGAACCGTTTTTACAGTTTGAAGCCAAGAAAGCTGACGGCGGCAATGTCGCGGCCGGCATCATCATAGACATCAACATTGTATACACACGATGTCCGACCATCCTTGCGGCAAACAGCTTTTGCATAGAGCATATTCCCTTTCGCACCGTTCAGGAAGCTGATCGAAGACTGCTGGCCGACCGTCAGCCGGTGATGGTTGTTGGACAATACCGCGAACGCGAAATCTGCCAGCGTGTAGATGGCACCGCCCATGACCCCACCGCCGGCATTGCGGATATGATCCGTAACTGGCATCGAACAGATGCATGCTTCCTCACTCAGTTCTTCAATCACCGCCCCGCTTTCGGTGGCGAACCGGTCATTGATAAAGAATTTCCTTGCTTCTTCAAGGCTTTTGAACTCACCCATTTTCCTTTCCTCCTGTCTGAAATACGGTACACTGGAAGATTCCCTTCCGGTCACCTTCGGCGCAGATGATCTCCCTTCTTGTTTCTTCCATAAAATGAAGACCTTCGTCTTCACAGGCTTTCAGCATTGCCCGGTAATGCGCCTTGTTTTCATAGCGTTCGATGTAAACAAGATATCCACCTTCCTTCAGCAAACCCCCTCAGCTCAGCGGCATACGGTCTCTGCATGCGGCAGGATACAGCGAAGCCATAACGTAAAAATCATCACAGCAGTCGTCCAACAGCTTCAACATCTTCATGCTGCGGTGGATGGCTGTATTCAGATCGTCCTGCCGGCCGATGTTTCCCATGGCAGAATGCGCCGTAAGACGCACTTCCTGTTCATCAAACAGGCGGCTGAATTCTTCTACAATGGCTGTACTTTCCTGTTTCCCCGCAGGCGTTAAAGATCTCTCCTTCAAGATATGCCGACCTTCGTATCCCTGTCTTTTTCAGAAAGGGAATCATGCTGTTTTTCATATAAGCTTCCACATCAATCCTGGAAGGCGAATAGTATTTTAACACGCTGACTGCTGTCCTTGTATGCATGTGCACATCAAAAAAACGACGGGATTGTTTCCCGCCGTTTCAATGATCGGATCGAATTATTCGATACCGTAGAAGTCGAACCAGAAGTCAGCCTTGGCGTCGTCCAGCTTTTCAAATGCGGACTCTTCGCCAAGAACCATGTATCCGACCTTGGAACCGGATTCTTCTTCCCAGACAGGGAGGCCTTCTCCGTTAGGATCGCCGGTTGTCGCGAAGTTGACGAAATAGGAGCTCATCAGATCACCGATTTCATAGTCAACATCTTCCCACGGACGTTCCGTTGTGTTGGAGAAGTTGTTCAGCCAGTAGCCGACATCGCCGGTATGGAATGCGCCCCACATTGCCTGGACAACA